>NZ_JBSIBZ010000028.1:0-88799 GCF_058245575.1 Streptomyces sp. UF-297
GGCCGCGTGCCCGCCCCCTCGGCCGGGCGGCCCCGGGTGATGTGGCTGCTGCGGTGAGGTGATGGGCGCGGTGTGGTTCGGGGCGGGCGGGGGCGGTGGGTGCTGGGATGGCCGCGCATGTGCCGTCGGCGCATCCAAGCGAGAGGAAGTCGCTCATGAAGGTGCAGTCCGTCTCCACCCCGCCCCGCCCGGCCGCCGCACGGCTGGTGGCCCTGTCGGCGCTGGCCCTGGGGCTGACCCTGACCGGTGCCGCACCGGCCGCCGCGGCGCCCGCGGACCCCGGCCCCCGGCCCGGCACGGTGACCGTGGTCGGCACCGGATCCGCCTCCGCCGCCCCCGACCTCGCCATTGTGTCGGCCGGGGTGGAGGCGAAGAAGGCCACCGCCAAGGAAGCCCTCGCCGCACAGGGCACCGCAGCCAAGGCCCTGCTGGACGCCGTACGCCGCCAGGGCGTGGCCGAGCGGGACATCCGTACCGAGGGCCTGAGCCTCAGCCCCGTCCACGAGACGAACAACGGGACCTCCAAGCTGACCGGCTATCAGGCGGGCCAGTCCTTCTCGATCAAGGTCCGTGACGTGAAGAAGACCGGCGCGGTCATCCAGGCGGCGATGGACGCGGCGGGCGACGCGGGCCGGCTCAACGGGGTCTCCTTCGATGTCGCCGACCACTCGCCGCTGCAGACCAAGGCCAGGGCCGCGGCCTACAAGGACGCCAAGGACAAGGCCGGGCAGTACGCCCGGCTCAGCGGGAACCAGCTGGGCCGCCTGGTCTCGGTCAGCGAGACCGACGGCGCCGGACCGCGCCCGTTCCCGGTGGCGGTCTTCGACAAGCAGGTGTCCACGCCCGTCGCTCCGGGCGAGATCCGCAACGAGGTCAGCACGAACGCGGTGTACGAGCTGCGCTGAGCGCCCCGCAGCGGCGTCGACCCGCTCCCCGTGGAGCGGGTCACTCCGCCTCTCGCTCGCCCGTGGCGAGGCCCGCGGTCCACTTGTCCTCGATCCGGGCCGCCTTCCACACCACCACCGCCACGACCCAGGTGACGAAGAACAGCCCGACGATCACGAACCCGACGACGTTCAGGTCCAGGCCGCCGACCCAGTCCCAGAACCCGCCGTGCAGATCCAGCTTCTCGGCCAGCAGCCCCAGCAGTTCGACCGTGCCGATGAGCAGCGCGACGGCCACCGACAGACCGGTGATGGTGAGGTTGTAGTAGACCTTGCGCACGGGCCGGGCGAAGGCCCAGCCGTACGCGAAGTTCATGAAGACGCCGTCGAGGGTGTCCAGCAGCGACATCCCGGCCGCGAAGAGCACCGGCAGGCACAGGATCGCGTACCACGGCAGCCCGGAGGCGGCGCCGGAGCCCGCCAGCACCAGCAGCGCGATCTCGGTGGCGGTGTCGAAGCCGAGGCCGAACAGCAGCCCCAGGGGATACATCTGCCAGGGCTTGGTGACGGCCTTCATCACCCGGCCCAGCAGCCGGTTCATCAGGCCCCGGCTCTCCAGCTGCTCCTCCAGCGCCGCTTCGTCGAAGCGGCCCGAGCGCATCGCGCGGAACACCTTCCAGATCCCGGCCAGGATCACCAGGTTGATGCCGGCGATGACGTACAGGAAGAGGCCGGAGACGGTGGTGCCGATCAGGCCGGTGACATCGTGCAGCGCGGACCCGTCGTCGCGCACCGGCCCCGCGACGGCCTTCACCCCCAGCGAGAGCAGCACGGCCAGCGCGAAGACGATGCTGGAGTGGCCGAGCGAGAACCAGAAGCCCACCGACAGCGGGCGCCGCCGCTCGGTCATCAGCTTGCGGGTGGTGTTGTCGATGGCGGCGATGTGGTCGGCGTCGAAGGCGTGCCGCATGCCGAGGGTGTACGCGGTCACCCCGACGCCGATGCCGAACGCCTTGGTGCCCACCGAGTAGTGCTGCGGGGCGACCAGCGCCACGAGCGTGAACCAGCCGATGACGTGCAGGGCCACGATGAAGACCGCCATACCGCCCAGCCGCACCCACTCCTCACGGCTCAGCGACCTGCGCAGCCGTTGCCATCGTGAAGCCCCAAAGGCGGCGGCAGTTGTGGGGGAGGCGGGGGTGGTGACCATGGTGGTGGGGATCTCTCCTCGGGCGCTGGACCGGACGCCTCAACCCTCATGATCAGGGTTTTCGGCAGCAACCATCCATCGGTAAAGAGCGCCCCTTATTGCATACTCTTTGCAAGTACCTAAAGCGTGCAGGAACTGGAGCTCCCCTTGCGTACCGCCGATATCCGCACCCGATTCCTGGACTTCTTCGCCGGGCGCGGGCACACCGTCGTCCCCAGCGCCCCGCTGCCCACCCCCGACCCCACGCTGCTGTTCGTCAACGCCGGAATGGTGCCCTTCAAGCCCTATCTGACCGGCGAGCGCGAGGCGCCCTGGCCGCGCGCCACCAGCGTGCAGAAGTGTGTGCGGACCCTGGACATCGAGGAGGTCGGCCGCACCACCCGGCACGGCTCCTTCTTCCAGATGAACGGGAACTTCTCCCTCGGCGACTACTTCAAGCAAGAGGCCATCGCCTACGCCTGGGAGCTGTCCACCACCGGACAGGAGAGCGGCGGCTACGGCCTGGACCCCGACCGCATCTGGGTCACCGTCCACCACTCCGACGAGGAGAGCCGCGCCCTGTGGCGGCGCATCGCCGGTCTGCCCGACGAGCGCATCGTGGCCCGCGGCGACGAGGACAACTTCTGGTCCATGGGCGTACCGGGCCCCTGCGGCCCCTGCTCGGAGCTGTACTACGACCGCGGACCGGCGCTCGGCAGGCCCGGCGGACCCGCCGTCGACGAGGACCGCTACATGGAGTTCTGGAACCTGGTCTTCATGCAGTACGAGCGCGGCGAGGGCAGCGGCAAGTCCGGCTACCCCATCCTGGGCGAACTGCCCCGCCGCAACATCGACACCGGCATGGGCCTGGAGCGGATGGCCACCCTCCTGCAGGGCGTCGACAACCTCTACGAGATCGACGAGACCCGCCCCGTCCTGGACCACGCCGCCCGGCTGGCCGGCGTCCGCTACGGAGCCGACGCGCAGGCCGACATCCGCCTGCGCGTGGTCGCCGACCACGTGCGCACCGCCTTGATGCTGCTCGCCGACGGCACCGCCCCCGGCAACGAGGGCCGCGGCTACGTCCTGCGCCGCATCCTGCGCCGCGCGGTGCGCTCTATGCGCCAACTCGGCTACCAGGACGCCGCGTTGCCCGAACTGCTGCCCGTCGCCCGGGACTGCATGGCACCCAGCTACCCCGAGGTCGCCGAGGGCTACCAGCGGATCGCCGATCAGGCGGGCGGCGAGGAGGAGGCCTTCCGGGCCACCCTGCGCCAGGGCACCACCGTGCTCGACACCGCCGTCGCCAAGGTCAAGAAGGACGGCGGCCGCGCGCTGCCCGGTGCCGAGGCCTTCCTGCTGCACGACACCTACGGCTTCCCCATCGACCTCACCCTGGAGATGGCCGCCGAACAGGGCGTGGAGGTGGACCGCGCGGGCTTCACCGCCCTGATGGAGCAGCAGCGCGAGCGGGCCCGCGCCGATGCCCGCGCCCGCAAGTCCGGCGGCACGGCGGACACATCGGCCCTGCGCGACCTGCTCACCACCCACGGCCCCACCGACTGGCGCGCCTGGGAAGCACTGGAGACCGAGTCGCGGGTGCTGGGACTGCTCGGCGCCGCAGGCCCGGTCGCCACGGCCGCGCAGGGCGAGATCGTCAGCGTCGTCCTGGACCGCACCCCCTTCTACGCCGAGTCCGGCGGTCAGGAGAGCGACGCCGGACACCTGACCGGCGCCTCGGTGGAGGCCGAAGTCCTGGACGTACAGCGCCCGTTGGCCGGTCTGGTGGTCCATCAGGTCCGGATCACGGCGGGCGAGCTGGCCCTCGGCGACGCCGTACGCGCCGCCGTCGACCCCGAATGGCGCCTGGGCGCCCGCCAGGCCCACTCCGGCACCCACATCCTGCACGCCGCGCTGCGCCAGGTGCTCGGCCCCACCGCCCTGCAGTCCGGCTCCTACAACCGGCCCGGCCAGCTGCGCCTGGACTTCCCCTGGCGCGGCGGCCTGAGCCAGGCCGTCCGCGGTGACATCGAGCAGGCCGCCAACCAGGCGCTGCGCCGCGATCTGCCCGTCGGCGTACGGTGGATGACGCTCCCTCAGGCCAAGGAGCTGGGCGCGCTCGCCCTCTTCGACGAGACCTACGGTGAGCAGGTGCGGGTGGTGGAGATCGGCGGCGCCTGGTCGCGCGAACTGTGCGGCGGCACCCACGTCGAGCACGCCTCCCAGGTCGGCGCGATCGCGCTGACGGGCGAGTCCTCCGTCGGCGCGGGCATGCGCCGCCTGGAGGCCGCCGTCGGCATCGAGGGTCTTGGCTACCTCGCCCGCGAACGCGACCTGGTCTCCCGTATCGCCGAGCAGCTCCAGGCCCCGCGCGCCGAACTCCCCGACCGTATCGCCGCGTTGCTGGAGCGGCTGAAGGCCGCCGACCGCGAGGCCGCCCGGCTGCGGCAGCAGGCCGCGCAGGGCCGCGCCGCCGGCCTGGCCGCGGCGGCCGCCGATGTGCACGGCGCACTGGTGGTCACCGCGCGCGAGGACGGCGGCGCGGAGGAGGCCCGGCGGCTGGCGACGGCGGTACGGGACCGGCTCCCCGCCCGCCGGCCCGGCGCCGTCGCCGTCGGCAGCCCCGCGG
Source organism: Streptomyces sp. UF-297 (assembly GCF_058245575.1). NCBI lineage: Bacteria > Bacillati > Actinomycetota > Actinomycetes > Kitasatosporales > Streptomycetaceae > Streptomyces > Streptomyces sp. UF-297. Next base: position 4,703 of record NZ_JBSIBZ010000028.1, read on the forward strand.
GCGGCGGCCGGGCCGTCGTCGTGATCACCCTCAACCAGGCCGCACGGGCCGCGGGTTGGTCGGCCGCCTCCCTGGTCAAGCAGCTGCTGGACGGCAGGGGCGGCGGCAACGACGAGGTGGCACAGGGCGGCGGACTGCCCGAAGCGGACCTCGACGCCACCTTGGCGGCGCTGCCGGGCCTGCTTGTGAAGTGACGTACCGAGGCGCCGAGTGACGCACTGAGCCGCCTTCTCGGGGGAGCGGCCCCCCGCTCCCCCGAGAAGGCCAGGGGCTGACTGCGGTCAGTTCCGCACCGGATACGGCACGAACGTCGTGCTGTTCTCGTCCACGGCCAGCTGCCTGCCCAGCGGGGGAGCGGCCCGCTGGGGGCAGTCCAGGCGTTCGCAGATCCGGCAGCCCATGCCGATGGGGGTGGCCGCCGCCTCGTTGTCCAGGTCCAGGCCGTCGGAGTACACCAGGCGTCCGGCGTGCCGCACCTCGCAGCCCAGGCCGACGGCAAAAGTCTTGCCCGGCTCGCCCCAGCCGCCGCGGTGCCGGGTGATGGTGCGCGCGGTCCACAGATAGCGCTGCCCATCGGGCATCGCCGCGACCTGCACATGGATACGGCCGGGGGAGGCGAACGCCTCGTAGACGTTCCACAGCGGGCAGGTGCCGCCCGCGCGCGAGAAGTGGAAGCCGGTCGCCGACTGCCGCTTGGACATGTTGCCCGCCCGGTCCACCCGTACGAAGGAGAACGGCACCCCGCGCAGCCGCGGCCGCTGCAGCGTGCTCAGCCGGTGGCAGACCGTCTCGTAGCCGAGCCCGAAGCGGTCCGCCAGCCGCTCGATGTCGTAGCGCATCTCCTCGGCCGCGGTGTGGAAGGCCCGGTAGGGGAGGATCAGCGCGGCGGCGAAGTAGTTGGCGATGCCGATCCGGGCCAGCGACCAGGTCGCGCTGCCCTTCTCGTAGTCCTCGCCCGCGTGCCCGTCCAGCTCCTCGGAGCGCTCCAGCAGTGCGAGTTGGGTGGCCATCCGAAACGCCTGCTGGCCGGGCCGCAGCCGCGGGGACAGATGCAGCACCCGGCGGGTGGGGTCGTAGCGGTGCAGGCGGTCCGCGTCTGTGGCGATGTGGACGCGGTGCCGCTCGGCGAGCCGGGCGGCCAGGGCCTGCCGGACCTCGCCGGGCCGGATGCCGATCCGCGCCGCCAGCTCCTCGGCGCCCACATCGATGTCGTGCAGATAGTTCTGGCGGCGGTAGAAGAACTCCCGTATCTCCTCGTGCGGGCCGCGGTGGGCCGCGGTGTCCCCGATGCCGTCGCGGCCCTGGGAGACCTCGGCCAGCCGCTCGGCCAGCGCCTGGTTGCGGCGGCCGAGCGTCAGCAGCGCCTCGGCGACCGCGGGCAGCCGGGAGGCCAGCTCGCCCAGGTCGGCGGCGGACAGGGCGAGCCCGGACGGCTGGTCGGCCAGCGTCTCGCGCAGATCCGCCAGCAGCCGGCTGGTGTCGCGCTCGGAGAAGAAGCCCGGGTCCACCCCGAACTCCTCGGTCAGGCGTAGCAGTACGGGCACCGTCAGCGGCCGGGAGTCGTGCTCCATCTGGTTGAGGTAGCTCGGCGAGATGGCCAGCGTACGGGCCAACTCGGCCTGGCTCAGGCGCCGTTCCTCGCGCAGCCGGCGCAGGCGCGCCCCCGCGTAGATCTTTCCCATCCCCTGTACCCCCTGATCAGGCCCGCTTCCGGGGCGCGGTACGCGGCGGCCCGGGCGGCGGGCACATCGTAACCACCGCACCCTCCCTGCCCCTTCGCAGCCTTGGCACAACGCGGGGAAAAGATTGGCATGAATTGGCTCAGCTCCACCCTTGTTGGCACTCAGTGCCACTGTCAGAGTCGTAGTACGGCCCGCCGGACCCCGACTCCCCGGGCGCATTGCTCACCTCTCCACATTCCGGGGGAGGGTCGGCGGGCCGCACAGGGCAATCGATGGCACTGAGTGACGTGCCATTTGCACCGTTCGCAACAACGACGCAGTTCAGCACAACGACGAGCTTTCTCGCGAACCCGGGAGACGGACATGGCGCAGCACGGCACCACGGCGGACGAGCTGACCCGGCAGTGGGCGACGGACCCGCGCTGGCAGGGCATCGAGCGGACCTACGGCGCGCAGGAGGTGCTGCGGCTGTCCGGCAGCGTCCGCGAGGAGCACACCCTGGCCCGGCGCGGCGCCGAACGCCTGTGGCGCCAGCTGCACGAGCGCGACTACATCCACGCGCTGGGCGCGCTCACCGGCGGCCAGGCCGTGCAGATGGTCAAGGCCGGACTGCAGGCCATCTACCTGTCGGGCTGGCAGGTGGCCGCCGACGCCAACCAGGCCGGGCACACCTACCCCGACCAGTCGCTGTACCCGGCCAACTCGGTGCCGCAGGTCGTGCGCCGCATCAACAACGCGCTGCTGCGCGCCGACCAGATCGCCACCGCCGAGGGCGGCACCGACACCACCGACTGGCTCGCCCCCATCGTCGCCGACGCCGAGGCCGGCTTCGGCGGCCCGCTCAACGCCTTCGAGCTGACCAAGGCGATGATCGCGGCGGGCGCGGCCGGCATCCACTACGAGGACCAGCTGGCCTCCGAGAAGAAGTGCGGCCACCTGGGCGGCAAGGTCCTGGTCCCCACCGGGCAGCACATCCGCACCCTGAACGCCGCCCGCCTGGCCGCCGACATCGCCGATGTGCCCACCGTGATCGTGGCCCGCACCGACGCCCTCGCCGCCAACCTGCTGACCAGCGACGTGGACGAGCGCGACGCCCGCTTCTGCACCGGCGAGCGCACCGCCGAGGGCTTCTACCGGGTCGAGAACGGACTGGCCTCCGCCATCGCCCGCGGCCTGGCCTACGCCCCGTACGCCGACCTGCTGTGGATGGAGACCGGCACCCCCGACCTCGGCCAGGCCCGCGAGTTCGCCGAGGCCGTGCACGCGCAGTACCCCGACCAGTTGCTGGCCTACAACTGCTCGCCGTCCTTCAACTGGCGCGCGGCGCTGGACGACGACCAGATCGCCAAGTTCCAGCGCGAGCTGGCCGCGATGGGCTACCGCTTCCAGTTCATCACCCTGGCCGGCTTCCACTCCCTCAACCACGGGATGTTCGACCTCGCACGCGGCTACGCCGAGCACGGCATGACCGCCTATGTCGACCTTCAGGAGCGGGAGTTCGCCTCCCAGAAGGACGGCTTCACCGCCGTCAAGCACCAGCGCGAGGTGGGCACCGGCTACTTCGACCAGGTCTCCACCGCGGTCAACCCGGCCTCCGAGACCGTCGCGCTGCGCGGCTCCACGGAAGAGGAGCAGTTCCACTAAACGCTCCGCCGGGAAGTGCGGTGCGGCCATCTGCGGGGACGCCGCGGCTGGTCGCCCAGCTCCCCGCGCCCCTTGGGGGCGCGGCCGCACCGCACCGGCACCGCCCCCCCGTACGCCGCCCGTTTTGCCCGCTCAGGAGACCGAGATGGCGACCCCCGCACTGACCGGCCGTCTCCAGGTGCTCGGCGCACCCGGTGACCGCTTCGAGACGATCCTGACACCCGCGGCCCTGGAGTTCCTGGGGCAGCTGGACGCGGCCTTCGCCCGGCGGCGCGCCGAGCTGCTGGCCGAGCGCCGGCACCGCGCCGAACTCCTGGCCGCGGGCGGTGCGCTGGACTTCGTGCCGTGCACCGCCTCCGTACGCGAGGACCCCTCCTGGCGGGTGGCGCCGCCCGCACCAGGGCTCACCGACCGCCGGGTGGAGATCGCGGCCCCGCCCGAGCGCCGGACGGCGGCGGGCGCACTCGGCTCCGGGGCGCGGGTGTGGGTGGCCGACTTCGAGGACGCCACCGCACCGACCTGGCACAACATCATCGAAGGGCAGCTGACCCTGCGGGACGCCGTCGAGCGGACGGCCGGCCGGGGCGCGCCGCACGGGCCCGGAGCGGGCCGGGTCACCATCGCCGTACGGCCGCGCGGCTGGCACCTGACCGAGAAGCACCTGCTGGTCGACGGCCGCCCGATCGCCGCGTCCCTGGTCGACTTCGGCCTCTACTTCTTCCACTGCGCCCAGCGGCAGATCGACGCGGGCAGCGGCCCGTACTTCTGCCTCTCCAAGCTGGAGAACCACCTGGAGGCCCGGCTGTGGAACGACATCTTCGTCCTCGCCCAGGACCTGCTCGGCATCCCGCGCGGCACCGTACGGGCGAGCGTGCTCATCGAGACGGTCACCGCCGCCTTCGAGATGGAGGAGATCCTCTACGAGCTGCGTGAGCACGCGGCCGGGCTGACCGCGGGGCGCTGGGACTACCTCTTCAGCGTCGTCAAGACCTTCGCGCACCGCCCCGACCTCGTCCTGCCCGACCGCTCCACCATCACCATGACCGCGCCGTTCCTGCGCGCCTGCACCGAACTGCTGGTCCACACCTGCCACAAGCGCGGCGCGCACGCCATCGGCGCCATGGCGGCCCAGATCCCCGGCCGCGAGCGGGCCGCCGCCGAGGCCGCCCTGGCCACGGTGCGGCTGGACAAGGAGCGCGAGGCCGAGGACGGCTTCGACGGCTCCTGGGTCGCCCACCCGGGCCTGGTGCCGGTCTGCCGCACCGCCTTCGACGCCGTGCTGGGCGAGCGCCCGCACCAGATCGAGCGCACCCGCGGCGATGTGTCCGTCGCCCCCGCCGACCTGCTGTCCCTGCACCGTACGGCCACACCCCCCACCGAGGAGGGCGTGCGCGCCAACATCGCCCTGGCGCTGCGCTACTTCGACGCCTGGCTGCGCGGGCGCGGCGCCCCCGCCCTGTACGGGCGCATCGAGGACGCGGCGGGAGCGGAGACCGCGCGCTGCCAGATCTGGCAGTGGCTGCGGCACGGCGCCGTCGGCCGCGAGCGGGTGGAGCGGCTCCTGGACCAGGAGAGCGCCGCGCTGGCCGGGCAGGACCCGGGCGCGCTGTGCGCCGAGGCCCGAGCCCTGTTCGCGCGCACCGCGCTGGGCCCCGAACTCCCGGCGTTCTTCACCACCGACGGCTACGCGCGCCACCTCGTACGACGGGAGCACGGACAGTGAGCACAGGACGGACGAGGCACAGCGGCACGCGCCGGATCCAGCGGGTGGGGGTGGTGGGCGGCGGCCAGATGGGCGCCGGTATCGCCGAGGTGTGTGCCCGCGCGGGGCTGGACACCATCGTGTGCGAGGCGGACGCCACGGCGGCCGAGGCCGCCCGCGACCGGGTGACCGCCTCCCTCCAACGTGCCGTACAGCGCGGCAAGGTGGAGGCCGGGGCCGCCGAGGGCGCGCTCGCCCGGCTGGCCTTCACCGGCGACCTGGACGCCCTCGCCGACCGGCAGCTGGTCATCGAGGCCATCGTGGAGAACGCCGAGGCCAAGACCGCGCTCTTCGCCGCCCTGGACAAGGTCCTCGCCGACCCGCAGGCGATCCTGGCGACCAACACCTCCGCCATCCCCGTGATGCGCCTGGGCATGGCCACCGCGCGCGCCGACCGCGTTCTGGGTCTGCACTTCTTCAACCCGGTGCCGGTCCTGCCCCTCGTCGAGGTCGTCACCTCCCTGCATACCTCGCCCCAAGTCGCGGCGGACATCGCGCAGTTCGCCACCGACGTGCTCGGCAAGACGGTGATCCGCTCCCGCGACCGGGCCGGGTTCATCGTCAACGCGCTGCTGATCCCCTACCTCCTCGCGGCGGTGCGGATGGCCGAGTCCGGCTATGCCAGTGCCGAGGACGTGGACACCGGCATGGAGCTGGGCTGCGCCCACCCCATGGGCCCGCTCAAGCTCGCCGACCTCATCGGCCTGGACACCGTCGCGGCCATCGCCACGTCCCTGTACGAGGAGTTCAAGGAGCCCCTGTACGCCCCGCCCCCACTGCTGCTGCGCATGGTGGAGGCCGGGCTGCTGGGCCGAAAGACCGGGCGGGGATTCCACCGCTACGGACCGGGCTGAGGGGCCCGGGACGACTGCGTCAGGTGCCCGGCGGGGAGGGACCGCCGGGCACCTCGCGCGCAGGTGCGCCCGAAGTCCCGGCGCCGCCGCGCGGGTTCAGGCCCCGGAGGCGGGAAAGAGCAGACAGCTGCTGGTCGCGTGGGCGAGCAGGCGGTCGGTGGGGTCGTACAGCTCGGCCTGGGCCAGCGCGGTGCGGCGGCCGCGGCTGAGGACGGTGCCGACGGCGCGGACCGTGCCGGTGTCGAGCGTGACCGGGCGCAGGAACTTCGTCGTCAGATCGAGCGAGGTGTACGCCATGCCGGGCGGCAGCGTGGACTGGACCGCGCAGCCGGCCACGGTGTCCAGCAGCGTCGCGAAGACGCCGCCGTGCATGCTCCCGATGGGGTTGTAGTGCTCCTCGCCCGGCACCAGCGAGACCACCGCCCGCCCCTCCTCGACCTCGTCGAAGGTGAAGCCCAGGGTGGCCGCGATGGGCGCCGTCGGCACCCGGCCCGCGATCATCGCGTGCAGGAACTCCAGTCCGGACACCGTCCCCACCGCGGCCGCCGAGACCGCCGGATCCTCCCACTCGTACGTGCGTGACCGGCCCATACCCACTCCCTCGCCTCGGCTGACTTCGTTCGAAAAAGTTAGCTGTCGCCGACCATGGCGGTCAATGGCCCGGCCAGCTACTTAGGATGGGGCGATGAAGTGGCTTGAGATGAGCACCGAGAACTGCTCGGTCCAGCGCACTCTGGATGTGGTCGGCGAGAAGTGGACGCTGCTGATCCTGCGGGACGCCTTCCACGGAGTCCGCCGCTTCGACGACTTCCGCTCCCACGTGGGGCTCTCGGAGGCCGTGCTGGCCGCCCGGCTGCGCAAGCTGGTGGCCGGCGGAGTGATGGAGACCCGCCCCTACCGCGAGCCGGGCAGCCGCACCCGCCTCGAATACCGGCTGACGGCCAAGGGATGGGACCTGTGGCCGGTCGTGATCGCCCTGATGCAGTGGGGCGACAAGCACGCCGCCACCACCGAGGGCCCGATGCTGCACGTCCAGCACGCCGAGTGCGGCGCCCCGGTGCGTACCGTCGTCGAGTGCTCCCGGGACCACGACGCGCTCGCCCCCAACGAAGTGCGGGTACGCCCAGGGCCTGCGGCGCGGTCGGCGGGCTGAGAGGGGCATCTCCCGTGCTGCGGGCGGCAGTTGTCAGCTGGCGGGCACCGGCTCGGCCCCGGCGTGCCGCACCGCCGCCGCGGCCAGCGCCTTGATGACCGGGTGCGGCCGGCTGCCGTCGCCGGAGAGCTCCGGCTGGAAGAGCGTGGCGAAGAAGAAGGGGTGGCCCGGGAGTTCGGCGATGCGCACCGCGCCCTGCTCGTCACGGCCGCTGAAGCGCAGCCCGTGCGCGGTGAGGATGTCGAGGTGCTCCGGGGCGGGCCCGTAGGAGCAGTGGTAGCGCTCGACGGTCCGCTCCAGGCCCAGGACGCGCTCGGCCAGCGATCCGGGCTCGATGCGGATGGCGCCCTCGTGGCCGACCAGCGAGCAGGCCAGCGGCACGATCAGCGCGTCGGCCGCCTCCGGGTCGTTCTCCGCGTGCGCGATGGCGCCCAGGCCGCAGACGGTACGGGCGTACTCCAGCAGCGTGTGCTGGAAGCCGCCGCAGGTGCCCAGGAACGGGATGTGGCGCTCGCGCGCGGTGCGTACGGCGGCCAGCGCGCCCGCCTCGCTGCGGTACGGGCTGGCCGGCACCAGCCATATCGCGTCGAAGCCGTCCAGCGCGCCCGGGACGGCCGCGTCCTGGGTCGGCACCCAGTACGCGTCCAGGACCAACTGGTCGCGGTCGGCGAGGGAGTCCAGGAGCGCCGGGATGCGGACATGGGCGCGCACGCTGCCGGAGCGCTCGCCGACCAGCGCGATCCGGGCGGTGGAGGCGGGGGTGTGCTCGGTGTTCGTCATGCGGACATCCTGAACCGGCAACCGAGTTCAGGGCCAACGATGATTCATGACCAGCCCATAAGAAATACTGATGCGCATGGATCCGCACCTGCTCCGCACGTTTGTCGCTGTTGCCCGCCGCGGCTCGTTCTCCGCCGCCGCCCGCGAACTGGGCTATACGCAGTCGGCGGTCTCCCAGCACATCGCCGCGCTGGAGAGCGACCTGGGAGCGGTACTGCTCCAGCGGCGCCCGGTCGCCCCCAACGCCGCGGGCGCCCGGCTGCTGGAGCACGCCGGGCCGCTCCTGCTGCGGCTGGACGCGGCCCGCGCGGACATCGCCCGCCTCACCGCCGCACCCGCCGCCAGGATCACCGTCGCCGCCACCCCGCTGGCCGTCAACTCCCGTACGGCCAAGGCCCTGGCCCAGGTACGCAGGGCACACCCGCTGCTGCACATCACCCTGCGCGTCCTTGGCCGCGAGGCCATCTCCACGGCCGTGGCGACGGGCGAGGCGGGCCTCGGCCTGGTCGACGGGATGGCCGCGCCCAACGACCCGCTGCTCCTGCCCGACGTCGGTCCGCTGAGCACCGTCGCCGTCGCCGAAGCGCCCCTTGCCGTCGCCCTCTCGCCCCGGCACCCGCTGGCCCGCCGGGACCACCTGCGGCTGACCGACCTCGCCGACGCCCGCTGGATCGACGCGCCCGACACCGCCGTCCCCCTGGAGCGGCTGCGCCAGGCCGTCGGCCCCGGCGGGTTCCGCTCCGCGCTGCGCTACGAGGGCACCGACGTACCGGCCCTGATCCAGCTCGCCGCGGCGGACCACGGCCTGGCCCTGCTGCCGCAGCACACCCTCGACGCCGTCCCAGCAGTCGTGGCGGTCCCGGTTACGGAGCCGCGCCTGGTCCACCGCACCGAACTCCTGCACAGCGGCGGCGCGGACGATACCGCGGCGCTGCTGGCGAAGATCCTGACCGGGGCGGACCCCGCAGCGGCGGGCGCCCAGGGTCCCCCGCAGGACGCGGAGATGGATGGGCGCAGCATCTGACGGACTGCCGTACGGGCCGTTGAGGGCCGCGAGCCGCGGCCGGGAGGCTGCCCTCACCGCACTCAGGGCGTTGCGGGCCTCGCGCCGCAGCCGGGACCTCGCGGACGGCGGGGCTTCGCGGACACGCCCTAGGGCCTGTCGTCACAGTCCCGTCGTTCGCCCGGAGGGCGGGCCTGGCGGCGTCTGGCGCGTGCGATCGCAAGGCGGAGGGTCGCCCCGGTACTGGGTGTACCGGGGTGAGCCCGACAACGCGGCGAGCGTGCGTGCCAGGCGTCGCCAGGCAGACGGGACTTTGACGACAGGACCTAGCACTGCCGGAGCCGGTCAACGGGGAGAGGGTGTCATGAGGGCGCTATTCATCACGGGAGGAAGTCCCGGCGCGGTGTTCGACCAGGCGTCGCTGGCGCACGCCGCACGGGCCGCCGGGCACGAGGTCATGATGGCGGGACCCGACAAGGTCACGCCCGCCATCGCACAGGTCGGGCTGCCGCCGCTGTCCGTATCCGCCGACGACAAGCAGCAGTTCACCGAGGAGGACGCCTCCGGCAAGCCCGAGGCGCTGCCCGAGGACATCCACGAGCAGATGCACCTGGTCGGCCAGTGGTACGCGAAGCTGACCGAGGAGAGCCTGCCGCCGCTGCTGGAGCTGGCCGGGCACTGGCGGCCGGACGTGATCGCCGGCGGGCCGGTGTGCTTCGCCGCCCCGCTCCTGGCCCACCGCCTGGGCGTGCCCTGGGTCGAGCAGCCGTGGGGCTGGATCGACTGCCGGGAGTACAAGGCGGGCGGCATCGCGGCGCTGCAGCCGCTGCTGAAGCAGTGGGGGCTGGCCGAACTGCCGCCGCCCGACCTGCTGTTGGAGGTGTGCCCGCCCAGCCTCGCGCCGCCCGGCGCGCCGCCCTCGCAGCCGCTGCGCTGGGTGGCGGGCAACACCTACCGGGAGCTGGAGCCGTGGATGCTCGCCCGCTCCGGCCGTCGCCGGGTGCTGCTGACCAGCGGCAGCCGGGTCACCAGCGAGGGCACCCCGCACACCATGGGCGTGCAGGTGCTGCGCGAGGTGGCCGGGCGGCTGGACGCGCTGGGGGTGGAGGTGGTGCTCGCCGTGCCCGACGAGGCCGCGCAGTGGCTGCGCGGGGAGCTGGACGTGCCCGGCGTGCGCGTGGGCTGGGTGCCGATGGACGTCATCGTGCCCACCTGCGACCTGATCGTGCACCACGGCGGCACCGGCACCATCATGACCGCGCTGACCTGCGGGGTGCCCCAGCTGTTCGTGCGGGAACTGCCGTCGCTGGGCGAGATGGACGCGCTCTTCACGTGCGGCGCGGCCCTGGAGCTGCCGCAGGACGCCAAGGCGCCGCAGGACATCGCCCGGGCCTGTGAGCGGATGCTGGCGGACCAGGCCTACCGCGAGCGCTCCGAGGTCATCGCGCGGGAGATCGCCGGGCTGCCGTCGCCGGCCGAAGTCATGGGCGTGGTCGAGAAGTTGGTGTCCGCCTCGAAGGCGCGGGCGGGCGGCGCCTGACCCGGGCGCGCACGCGTACGGCGGCCTGCCCCGGAGCTGTGGCCCGGGGCAGGCCGCCGTATGTGCGGGAGCGGCAGGCGGGGGAGGCGGCCGTACGGACAGGGGGTACGGCCCTCGCCTCTAGTGTGCCGGGAGGAGTTCCAGCAGCCGGAACTCCAGGGTCTTGCGGTCCAGGAATTCACGGCTGGTGTACTGCAGTTCCACGATGCGCAGACCGGCCTCCTGGGCGAGCCGGTCCAGCAGGGCGCGGTTTCCCCTGCTGTTGAAGCCCAGCAGCAGCCTGCCGTTCTCCGTCAGGTACTTCGGCCCCTCCTGGAGATAGGCGCGGTGGCAGGCGTAGCCGCTGTCGAGGATGGACCGCTCGATGTCGCTGGAGTAGGAGTAATCGGCGGGCGCCTCCTCGGCGTTGGAGTTCCAGAAGACGACATCGAACCTGTCCTGCGGGTCCAGCGCGCCGAACATGTCGCTGTGCAGCACCCGCACCCGGTCGGCCACGCCGTGTCGTACGGCGTTGCGGCGGCAGTTCTCCACCGCGGCCTGACTGATGTCCACCGCGGTGACCTGTGCGCATCCGTTCTGCGCCGCCGAAATCGCGGTCACGCCGGTACCGCAGCCCATTTCCAGCAGCGCGCCGGATTCCGGATACGGCAACCACTGGGTGTAGATCTCGGTGGATGACGAGAGGAACGGTGCGAAAACGCCCGGCAGCAGATCCCATTCCTGATCCAGTAGTTCGAACGTGGTCGGATCGGTGGTGGTGTCCTGGTGGCGGGCGGCTACGGCTTTCTTGGCCTCAAGATTCTCCGTCATTCAACGGTCTCCCGTTCTTTGATGGTTGTCCGTGTTGCGACCGGCTTGTTCGCGGGTAACTTGCACTCGCCCGGCCTCTTCGTAACCCGTACCGCCCGATGTATGTCACCTGGGGCGAATTACCTGCGCCATGCAGATGACAGGCGGCTCAACACGGGTGTGCCGCAAAGAAATTGCCCTATGAATCGGTCGCCGGAATATTCCATGCGCCGACCTGATGCATGCGGGGTCAAGTTAACGTAAAAGGCAGCTATGCATTGACCCATCGGACGGCACTGAAGAAGGTATCCGAAAGCATTGCCCGCACTGTGTATGTCATTAGTGCAAGGCGGTTACGGGCCTGACGGAACATCAAAAAGAGGCCGTCCCGACTTCCCGCTGCCCTTGGGCCATCGTGCTCACGCGGGGGATCAAAGCCATAACTCACCGGGCGACGAGGAGAGAACTTCCATGAAAGCTCTGGTGCTGTCAGGAGGGGCCGGAACGCGGCTTCGCCCTTTCAGTTATTCCATGCCCAAGCAACTCATCCCGATAGCCAACAAGCCCGTTCTCGAGCATGTCCTGGAGAATATACGGAATATCGGCGTCACCGAGATCGGCGTGATCGTCGGTGACCGCGGCTCCGAGATCGCCGAGGTCATCGGCGACGGCTCCCGCCTGGGCGTACGCGTCACCTACATCCCGCAGGAGGAGCCCAAGGGCCTGGCGCACTGCGTGGCCATCGCCCGCCCCTTCCTGGGCGATGCGGACTTCGTGATGTACCTCGGCGACAACATGCTGGTCGACGGGATCGCCACGCCCGCCGAGGACTTCCTGACCCACCGCCCCGCCGCCCAGGTCGTGGTCCACAAGGTGCCCGACCCCCGCGCGTTCGGGGTCGCCGAGCTGGACGCCGACGGCAGGGTGACGGGCCTGGTGGAAAAGCCCGAGCGGCCCCGCAGCGACCTCGCGCTGATCGGCGTCTACTTCTTCACCGCCGCCATCCACCGGGCGGTGGCCGCCATCCGCCCCAGCGCCCGCGGCGAGCTGGAGATCACCGACGCCATCCAGTGGCTGGTGACCCGCGGCAGCGAGGTCAAGGCCACGGCCTACGACGGCTACTGGAAGGACACCGGACGGGTCGAGGACGTACTGGAGTGCAACCGGCGCATCCTGGCGGACCTGGAGCCGGCCGTCCGCGGCGAGATCGACGGCGCCAGCGAACTGCGCGGCCGGGTCGTGATCGAAGCCGGCGCGCGCATCGTCGGCTCCCGCATCGAGGGCCCGGCGATCATCGGCGCTGGCGCCCTCGTCCAGGACAGCCGCATCGGACCCGACACCTCCATCGGCCGCGGCTGCGAGGTGCGGGCCAGCCGGCTGAGCGACTCCATCGTGCTGGACGGCGCGACCATCGCCGAGGTCCACGGGCTGCGCGGCTCCCTGATCGGCCGCGGCGCCAGCGTCCGCGCCAGCCGCCCCGGCACCGGCGACTCCCACCACCGGCTGGTGGTCGGCGACCACACCCGCATCGAGGTGGCGGCATGAGGATCCTGGTCACCGGCGGCGCGGGGTTCATCGGCTCGCACTACGCCCGCAGCCTGCTCCAAGGGCACTACGAGCGCTACGAGACCGCCCAGGTCACCGTCCTGGACAAGCTCAGCTACGCGGGCAACCGCGACAACCTCCCCGCCTCCCACCCGCGCCTGGACTTCGTCCGCGGCGATGTGTGCGACGCGCATCTGCTGCGCGACCTGCTGCCCGGCCACGACGCGGTGGTGCACTTCGCCGCCGAGTCGCACGTGGACCGCTCCCTGGAGTCCGGTGCCGAGTTCGTGACGACCAACGTCGGCGGCACCCAGACCCTGCTGGAGGCGTGTGTGCGCGCCGGCGTCGAGCGGGTGGTGCACGTCTCCACCGACGAGGTGTACGGCTCCATCGAGACCGGCTCGTGGACCGAGGACTTCCCGCTGCTGCCCAACTCGCCCTACGCGGCCTCCAAGGCGGCCTCGGACCTGGTGGCCCGCGCCTACTGGCGCACCCACGGCCTGGATGTGTCCATCACCCGCTGCTCCAACAACTACGGCCCCTACCAGCACCCCGAGAAGCTGATCCCGCTGTTCGTCACCAACCTGCTGGAGGGCCGCCAGGTCCCCCTGTACGGCGACGGGCGCAACATCCGCGAATGGCTGCACGTGGACGACCACTGCCGCGCCATCCAGCTCGTCCTCTCCCGCGGACGAGCCGGTGAGATCTACAACGTCGGCGGCGGCAACGAGCAGACCAACCGCGCCATCACCGAACACCTGCTGCGGCTGTGCGGCGAGGACTGGTCGATGGTCCGCCCGGTGGCCGACCGCAAGGGCCACGACCTGCGCTACGCCCTGGACGAGTCCAAGATCCGCGACGAGCTGGGCTACGCGCCGCGCATCCCCTTCGCCGAAGGCCTGGCGGACACCGTCGCCTGGTACGGCGACCACCCCGACTGGTGGAAGGCCGCCAAATACGACGCCGCTCCCAGCGACTTCGACAACGAGCAGAGGTGACCCGGCCGTGAGCGAGCACAAGAACCTGATCCTGGACGAGGTGCGCAAGTTCCACCAGGACACCCAGGGGGACGACCGGTTCGTACCCGGCACCACCGAGATCTGGCCCTCCGGCGCCGTACTGGACGACGAGGACCGCGCGGCCCTGGTCGAGGCGGCCCTCGAACTGCGGATCGCCGCCGGGCGCAGCTCCCGGCTGTTCGAGTCGCGCTTCGCCAAGCGGATGCGGCTGCGCAAGGCCCACCTGACCAACTCCGGCTCCTCCGCCAACCTCCTGGCGATGGCCGCCTTCACCTCGCACCAGCTGGAGGAGCGGCGGCTGCGCCCCGGCGACGAGGTGATCACCGTCGCGGCGGGCTTCCCCACCACCGTCAACCCCATCCTGCAAAACGGCCTGGTCCCCGTCTTCGTCGACGTCGAGCTGGGCACGTACAACACCACGGCCGACCGGGTCGCCCAGGCGATCGGCCCCAGGACCCGCGCCATCATGATCGCGCACGCGCTCGGCAACCCCTTCGAGGTCGCCGAGATCGCCCAACTCGCCGAGGCCCACGACCTGTTCCTCATCGAGGACAACTGCGACGCGGTCGGCTCCACCTACGACGGGCAGCTCACCGGCACCTTCGGGGACATCACCACGGTCAGCTTCTACCCGGCCCACCATCTGACGATGGGCGAGGGCGGGTGCGTACTGACCGCCAACATGGCGCTGGCCCGGATCGTGGAGTCGCTGCGCGACTGGGGGCGGGACTGCTGGTGCGAGCCCGGCGAGAACAACAAGTGCCTCAAGCGCTTCGACTACCAGATGGGCACCCTGCCGGCCGGGTACGACCACAAGTACATCTTCTCCCACGTCGGTTACAACCTGAAGGCCACCGATCTCCAGGCGGCGCTCGGACTGACCCAACTGGCCAAGCTGGACGACTTCATCGAAGCCCGCCGGCGCAACTGGCGGCGGATGCGGGAGGGCCTGGAGGGCACGCCCCACCTGGTGCTGCCGCGGGCCACCGAGCGCAGCGACCCCAGCTGGTTCGGGTTCGCGCTGACGGTGGACCCCGAGGCGCCGTTCGGCCGCGCGGAGCTGGTGGACTTCCTGGAGGACCGCAAGATCGGCACCCGGCGGCTGTTCGCCGGGAACCTCACCCGCCACCCCGCCTACATCGGCCAGCCGCACCGCGTGGTCGGCACGCTCGACAACAGCGACATCATCACCGAGCACACCTTCTGGACCGGCGTCTACCCCGCCCTCACCGACGAGATGATCGACTATGTCGTCGCCTCCATACGGGAGTTCGTGGGGGCCCGCTCATGAGCGGCGACGTTTCCCTGCGCCCGCGGACGGACACCGCCCTGGCCGCACGGTTCGCCCGCTCGGCAGCCGAGCGCACCGAGGGCGTCCAGCTGCGCACCGCCGACTTCGCCGCCTGGCTGGCCGGGCGCGGCCGGGCGCACCACTTCGCGGTCCGGCGGATCCCCTTCGCCGAGCTGGAGGGCTGGTCCTTCGCGCCGGACACCGGCAATCTGCGCCACCACAGCGGGCGGTTCTTCACCGTGGAGGGCCTGCACGCCAAGGTGAGCGAGGGGCCCTTTCGCGAGTGGCAGCAGCCGATCATCAAGCAGCCGGAGATCGGCATCCTGGGCATCCTGGCCAAGGAGTTCGACGGCGTACTGCACTTCCTGATGCAGGCCAAGATGGAGCCGGGCAACCCCAACCTCCTCCAGCTCTCCCCGACGGTGCAGGCCACCCGCAGCAACTACACCAAGGTCCACCGGGGCGCGGACGTGAAGTACATCGACTACTTCGTCCGGCCCGGCAGGCGGCGGGTGCTCACCGACGTCCTGCAGTCCGAGCACGGCGCCTGGTTCTTCCGCAAGGTCAACCGCAACATGATCGTGGAGACGGACGACGAGCCGCCGCCGGACCCGGACTTCTGCTGGCTGACCCTGGGCCAGATCGGGGAGCTGCTGACCCGGGACAACGTGGTCAACATGGACTCCCGTACGGTCCTGGCCAGCGCGCCGACCGACCGCGCGCAGGGCACGGCGCTGCTGTCCGACGCGGACCTGCGGTCCTGGTTCACCTCCGAGCGCTCCCGGCACGAGGTGCACATCGAGCGCATCCCGCTGGAGCAGGTCAAGGGCTGGCGGCGAAGCGAGGAGTTCATCGAGGAGGACCAGGGGCGGCACTTCAAGGTGGTGGCCGTCCAGGTGGCGGCCGGCAACCGCGAGGTCACCGGCTGGACCCAGCCGCTGTTCGAACCGGTCGCGCCGGGCGTGGCCGCGTTCCTGACCCGCCGCATCGGCGGGGCGGTGCACCTGCTGGCACACGCCCGCGTGGAGGGCGGCTTCCTGGACACCGTCGAACTGGGGCCGACCGTACAGTGCCAGCCGGGCAACTGGGACTTCCTGCCGCCCGAGGAGCAGCCGCGCTTCCTCCAGGACGTGCTCACCGCCGGCCCGCAGCGGATCCGCTACGAAGCGGTGCACTCGGAGGAGGGCGGCCGCTTCCTGAACGCCGTCAGCCGCTATCTGCTCGTCGACGCCGCGGGCATCCCCGGCGCCGAGGACGTCACCGCGCCCCCGCCCGGCTTCCAGTGGGTCACACCGGGGCAGCTCAACGCCCTGGCCCAGCACGGCCATTACGTCAATGTGCAGGCCCGTACCCTGCTGTCGGTCCTCAACAGCGGGGCGGCGCCGTGCTGAGCGCCGACGGCGCGGGGCCGGACGCCGTGCCCGGGCCGCCCGTACGCCTGGGCGTCCTGGGATGCGCCGGCATCGCCCGCCGCCGGATGCTGCCCGCCATGGCGGCCTGCCCGGCCGTGGAGGTGGCCGCGGTCGCCAGCCGCAGCCGGGACACGGCCGAGAGCACGGCCCGGCAGTACGGGTGCCGGGCCGTCCACGGGTACGAGGCGCTGCTGGCCGACGACACGCTCGACGCGGTGTATGTGCCGCTGCCCGCCGCCCTGCACGAGCGCTGGACCCGCGCCGCCCTGGAAGCGGGGCGGCACGTGCTGGCGGAGAAGCCGCTCACCCTCCAACGGGACGCGACCGCGCGGCTGTTCGCGCTCGCCCAAGAGCGCGGGCGGGTGCTGGTGGAGAACGTGATGTTCGTCCACCACGGCCAGCACGAGGCCGTACGGGAGCTGGTCGGCAAGGGGGCCATCGGCGAACTGCGCGCCTTTCGCGCCGAGTTCACCGTCCCGCGCCGCCCGGGGACCGACATCCGCTACCGGCCCGAACTGGGCGGCGGCGCCCTGTGGGACACCGGCGTCTACCCCGTGCGGGCCGCCCTGCACTTCCTGGGGCACGCCCTGGACGTCGTGGGGGCCTCGCTCACCCGCGGCCCCGGGTTCTCCGTCGACACCGGCGGCAGCGCGCTGCTGCGCACCCCCGCCGGGGTCACCGCCCAGCTGGCCTTCGGCCTGGACCACGGCTACCGCTCGGCCTATGAGCTGTGCGGCAGCCAGGGCCGGATCACCCTGGAGCACGCCTTCACCCCGCCCGCGGACCGCCCGCCTGTCGTGCGGGTGGAGCACGGCGAGGGCGGCGAGGAGATCCGGCTGGCGGCCGAGGATCAGGTGGCCGCGGCGGTCGCCGCGTTCGCCCGCGCCGTACGCAGCGGGTGGGCGCCCACGGAGGACTCCCGGCAGCAGGCGGAACTGCTGCACGGGATACGCCGCGCGGCGGGCCTCGGCGGCCTGAACGGCCACCGCCGTACGGGGCCGGCCGGAGTCCGGGGGCCGCGGCGGGCGCGCTGACCCCGGGCGCCCAGGGGCGACCGAAAGCCGATGGGCCCCGCCTCGCAAGCCGAGGCGGGGCCCATCGGGTGGTGCCCTGCGGCGTGGTGCCCTACGGCGCCGCTGTGCCCGCGTCGCCGTCCTGCCAGTGGGCCAGCACCCCGGCCGCCGCGGCCTGCGCCACCGTGGGGGCCCGCGCGTCCTTCTCGGAGAGCAGCGGTGCCTCGGTGAAGCCCCAGGGCAGCGCCAGGTCCGGGTCCAGCGGGTCGATGTCGATCTGTGTGCCCGGGACGTAGGTGGTGCTGAGCACGTAGCAGATGCAGGTGTCGTCGGTCAGCGTCAGAAAGCCGTGCGCCACGCCCTCGGGGACATAGACCGCGCGGCCCGATGCCGCGTCCAGCTCCTGGCTCGCGAACCGCCCGAAGGCGGGGGAGCCCAGCCGCAGGTCGACGACGATGTCCCGCAGCGCTCCCCGGACGCAGGTGACGTACTTGGCCTGGCCCGGCGGGACGGTCACGCTGTGCAGGCCGCGCAGCGTGTTGCGCCGGGAGGTGGAGTAGTTGATCTGGCGCGGGACGAAGGGGTGGCCCAGCTCCCGCGCCAGTTCGTCGGTGCGCAGGCCCTCGAAGAAATTGCCCCGCTCGTCATGGAGCTGGTGCGGGGTGACGAGATACGCCCCGGGGACGGCGGTCTGCTCGATCCGCATCACCGGCTGCCGTTCTCCCGGCTCCTGGTGCGGTCGGCGACGGCCGTGCGCAGGGCCTCGGCCACCGTCCGCACCTCGGCGTCGGTCAGCGCCTGGTGCAGCGGCAGCAGCAGGGTGGTGGCCGCCGCCTCGTCCGTGCCGGGCAGGTCGGGGCCCTCGGCCTCGTACGCCGGGACCTTGTGCAGCGGCGGATAGCGCAGAGTGGTGTAGATGCCCTGCTCCAGCAGGTCGGCGGCCACCTGGTCGCGGATGTCGGCGGGCAGCTGCACCCAGTAGAAGTAGTACGAGCTGGTGTGCCCGGCGGGCAGCGGCGGCGGCAGCCGTATCCCCTCGGTGTCGGCCAGCAGCCGGTCGTAGGCGCGGGCCGCCTCGGCGCGCCGGGCCACGAAGTCGGGCAGCCGGCGCAGTTGGACGCTGCCCAGTGCCGCGGTGATGTCATTGCCGATGATGCGCCGCCCGAAGCCCTCGACGTTCAGCTCCCACCAGCGGTGGGAGACCTTGGCCGCGGTGAACCCGCTGGACTGGGCGAGGCCGTGGTAGGCCAGCGTCCTGGCCCGCCGGGCCAGTTCCGGATCGCGCGCGTAAAAGGCCCCGCCGTCGCCGGTGACCAGGACCTTCATCGAGTCGAAGCTCCAGGTGGCGATGTCGCCGAAGGTGCCGCAGGCGGTGTCCTGCGCGCGGGAGGCCACCGCACAGGCGGCATCCTCGATCAGCGGGATGCCGCGCTGCCGGCACAGCTGGGCGATGGCGGCGATATCGCCCGGGTAGCCGCCGTAGTGCAGCACCACGACGGCTTTCGTACGAGGCGTCAGGGCCTGGGCGATGTGGTCCGCCGTCGGGTTGAGGGTGCGCGGATCCACGTCGCAGAAGACCGGGCGGGCGCCCGTGCCGGCGATGGCGTTGGCGGCGGCGACAAAGCTCACCGAGGGCAGCACCACCTCGTCGCCCTGGCCCAGGCCCAGCAGTTCGGTGGCCAGAAAGAGGCCTGCCGTGCAGGAGTTGATGAACAGCACCTGCTCGGGGCGGGCTCCCAGATGCTCGGCGAATTCCGCTTCGAAGGCCTGGGTGCGAGGGCCGTGGCCCAGCCAGTTGCTCGCGAACACATCGCCCAGAGCCTTGAGTTCCTCTTCCCCCAGACTGGGCTGAAACACATTGATCACGATGGGCTCCCTCGCGCTCGGTAAGGGTCTGTCTGTCGGAATGTGCTCAGCTGTTCACCGTGACCGCCGAGTCGCCGTACGCGGGCGCCGTGGATGGGGAGTTGGCGAAGATCGGGAGGCGGGCGAAACGAATTCGGCCACGGTAAAAGCACGGTAAAACCGTCCCATCACCCCACCCGCCCTCTCCACGATCGCCGACTGGGTCTGTCATCTCATCCCGCGCGCTCCCGCTTGATTCCCCGAGCGCCGCGGTCGCGTGGAGTCCATACACCCCGCGGCATCTTTTGCCCCACCGTGCGCTATTGCCCCACCACGCTCTATAGCGCGTCCGCACCCTTCGCTTCCCCCGTGCATCTGAATGGCCCCCTCCACTCGCCCGCAAAACCTTTTCGGTTTTCCATACACCGGAGCCGCCCATTCGGTTCCACTGATCGCGGTGCCGGGCGATGAGAAGTTCCGTACCCAAGCAATTGCTTTGAAGTGTGCAACATGACCCGAGGATTGACTTGGGTCTTCTCGGCTTGTGATCATCGGCGGCGCGTACCGGGCGCGCCGTTCGCACTGCCGGGCCGCGCGCCGCGGTCGAGGCGATGGTCGCGGTCCTGGCGAGAGGAATCTCTGTGAGTGGCGAAGCTGTACGCACGATTGCAGTGCTCGGCCCCGGCGGGGTCGGGGGGCTGCTGGCCGGTCTGCTGGCGCGGGCCGGGCACCGGGTGATCTGTCTTTGCGGGGACGCTACGGCGGGCGTACTGCGCCGGGACGGAATCCGGGTGCGCAGCGGGCAGTTCGGCGCGTTCGCCGTGCGCGTGGAGGCGGACACCGCACTGCGCGAACCGGTGGACCTGTGCCTGGTCACCGTCAAAGCGACCGCGCTCCAGGCGGCCCTGGAGCGGGTGCCGCCCGCGGCGCTGGGCGACGGACTGGTCGTGCCGTTCCTCAACGGAATCGAGCACCCGGCCGTCCTGCGCGGGCGCTATTGCCCCGAGCGGGTGGCCCCCGGCGTCATCCGCGTCGAGTCGACCCGCACCGCCCCGGGAGCGATCGAGCACGGCAACCCGTTCACCGAGGTCGATCTGGCCGGCGACCCGGTGCCGCCGGAACACCTCGACGCGGTGGCGCAGTCGCTGACCTCCGCCGGTGTGCGTACCCGGGTGCGCGAGGGCGAGGGCGCGGCCCTGTGGGCGAAGATGGCCTTCCTCCTGCCCTTCGCGCTGCTGACCACGCGCTACGGGCTCGCCGTCGGCGACGTACGGACCCGGCACCGCGCGGAACTGCTGGCGCTGGTGGAGGAGACCGCCGCGGTGAGCCGGGCCTGCGGGGCGCCGGCCGACACCGCCGCGGTGCTGGGCCTTCTCGACGCCTTCCCCGCGGACGCGAAGTCCTCGATGCAGCGCGACGCGGAGGCGGGGCGCGCGCTGGAACTGGACGCGATCGGCGGCGCCCTGCTGCGGGCCGCCGGGCGGCACGGCGTACCGGCGCCGCTGGCCACCAGGCTGGTGGCCGAGGTGGGGGAGCGGCGGGCCGGGAGCTGATACCGAAGAGGCCCAAGAGCGGGCGGTGGAGTTTGGGGCCGACGGCTCGGGTTACACGCTGGGGAGCCCTGCCGTAGTTGAGTTCGGAAAGGAGCGCCGTCCCATGAAGATCGCTTTCCTCGTGGCTCCCGAAGGTGTCGAGCAGATCGAGCTGACCGACCCGTGGCAGGCGGTCCTGGACGCCGGTGGCACCCCGCATCTCGTCTCCACCGCGCACGGCCGGATCCAGGCCTTCCACCACTTGGACAAGGCGGACACCTTCGACGTGGACAAGGTGATCGACGAGGTGCCCGCCCAGGACTACGACGGGCTGGTGCTGCCGGGCGGGGTGGCCAATCCGGACCAACTGCGCCTGAACGAGCGGGCCGTCGCCTTCGTCCGGGAGTTCTTCGCGACCGGCCGCCCGGTCGCGGCGATCTGCCACGCGCCCTGGACGCTGGTGGAGGCCGATGTGCTGCGCGGCCGGACCGTCACCTCCTGGCCCAGCCTGCGCACCGACATCCGCAACGCGGGCGGGGAGTGGGCCGACGTCCAGGTGATGGTCTGCGACGGCGGTCCCAACACCGTCATCACCAGCCGTCGGCCCGACGACCTGAAGGCCTTCTGCGAGGCGCTGGTGGACGAATTCACGGAGTTCGCCGAGGCAGCCGAGGCAGCAGGGACAGCCGAGTCGGCACAGCGCGCGGAGTCCGCCGGGCCGATGGAGTACGCCCGCTCGGCTCCGGGCGAGGCCCGGGATCACAGCACCGGAATGCGGGCGTAGCGCCCGGCGATGTGCAGATCGCCCTCGATGCGGGTGGCCGCGCCGCGCAGCGCGGGCAGCACCTCGGTCAGGCACTGCTCCAGGCTCCGGCGGCTGCTGTGCATCGCGACATTGACGGCGGCCACGACCCGCCCCGCGCGGTCGCGCACCGGTACGCCGATCGACCGCAGCCCCGCCTCCAGCTCCTCGTCGACCAGGGCGTGGCCCTCGTGCCGGACCCGGTCCAGGATCGCGGGGAGGTCGGCGGGCGGGGTGAGCGCGCGCGGCTGCGTGCGCGGTACGAGGGTGGCCAGCCGCGCGGCGCGCTCGGCGGGCGGCAGCCCCGCCAGCAGCACCCGCCCCATGGAGGTGGCGTAGGCGGGGAAGCGGGTGCCGACGGTGATGTTGACGCTCATGATGCGGCTGGTGCTGACCCGCGCGGTGTACTGGATCTCGTCCCCGGCCAGCACCGCCAGCGAGGCGGAGTCGTGCACCCGCGCCACCAGGGCGGACAGGTGCGGCTCGGCGATGCGGGGGAGGGTGGTGCGCGAGAGCGGGGCGAAGCCGAGGTCCAGGACCTTGGGGGTGAGGCGGAAGTTCTTGCCGCTGGCGGTGACGTAACCGAGGTGTTCCAGAGTGATCAGGGCGCGCCGGGCGGTGGCCCTGGCCAGCCCGGTGGCCTCGGAGACGGCGGACAGGGACAGTTCGGCCCGGCAGGTGCCGAACGCGGTCAGTACGGTCAGGCCGCGGGCCAGGGACTCCACGAACTCCGCGCCCAGTTCCTGCTTGGAGACCGTGGTCCAGTCGGCGAGCCCGTACGCCCCGGCCGCCTCCTTGACCGGTGCGCACCGCAGATCCCGCTCCATGGCCGCGACGGTCTCCTTCAGCCGCGGCAGCATCGCCGCGCGCAGGGAAGCGGCGCTGTGCCGGCTGGTGTGGCTGACCACGCTGGCCGCGCAGACCGTGCGCCCGGCCCCGTCGCGTACGGGAACGGCCACCGCGACCAGGCCCGGCTCGATCAACTGGTCGTCCAGGGCCCAGCCTTGCTCGCGGGCCGTCTGCGCGCGGCTCCTGAAGGACGCCTCCAACGGGGTGTTCCGGCCGGATTCGCCGGGGGGCGGTAAGGCGGGAAAGCCGCGCCCGGCCGGGTCCAGCGGGCGGCGTTCGCGCCACAGGTCCCACGCTTGCCGGCTCCACTGCGCGGCGAACAGCGGCCCCGGCGCGGTGCGTTCGGCGGGTAGTAGATCGCCGATGCGGAAGGTGAGGGACATCGCGCGGCGCCGGGTGGCCTGGTGGACGAAGCGGATGCCGTCGCTGTCGGGGACGGCCAGGGAGACGGACTCGTCCAGCTCGTCGGCGAGCCGGTCGGCGTGGGGGCCGAGCAGGCCGGGCAGGCGTACCGCGGCGAGGTAGGCGTTGCCCAGCTCCATCAGGCGGGGGGCCAGCGCCGCGGCGCGGCCGTCCAGCCGCAGGTATCCCATGCTCGCCAGGGTCGCGGTCACCCGGTCGACGGTGGAGCGGGCCAGTCCGGTGGCGCGGACGAGTTCGCCGAGGCTCAAGTATCCGCCCGCGTCGGTCAGTTCGCGCAGTACGGCGATGCCGCGCAGCAGTGGGCCGACGGCCTCGGTCGGCGCGGGCGGGATGGTGAGGGGTATGGGTGGCATCGGTTCTCTCCGTGGCGGATCTTGGGGGCCACCGTAGTGAAGAGCACCGGGCGGCGCCCAGGCCTTGGCGAGGTGAGGCGTTCTGGCGAGGTGACAGAGATGCGGCGGGCACGTTGACAGGCCTGTTGGGCCAGCGCAGACTCGGGATGAGTCGATTATGAACTGTAGTTCATCAGGCGAACGGACGGTGGGTTAAGGGTTCGCGGCCCTCCTCGCCCGCAGCGACAAGGAACTCCTCCATGGACAAGGTCAGGCGGACGGCCGCCGAGGCGGTCGGCGACATAAGTGACGGAGCGTCACTCGCCGTCGGGGGCTTCGGCCTCAGCGGAGTGCCGAACGCTCTCATCCAGGCGCTGTACGAGCGGGGCGTGGGTTCTTTGAGGATAGTCTCCAACAACTGCGGTGTGGACGGCGGGGGCTTGGGAACACTGCTGGCAGCGGGCCGGATCGCACACGTCACCGGCTCCTACGTCGGCGCGAACAAGGAGTTCGCCCGCCAGTATCTCAACGGCGAGCTGGAAGTCGAGCTGGTACCGCAGGGCACCCTCGCCGAGCGGTTACGGGCCGGCGGCTGCGGCATCCCCGCCTTCTTCACCCCGGCGGGCGTCGGCACCCAGGTCGCGGCGGGCGGCATCCCCCGGCGCTACGCCCCCGACGGCAGCGTCGCGCTGGCCTCACCCGCCAAGGAGGTCCGCGAGTTCGACGGCCGCGGCTATGTGCTCGAACACGCCATCACCACCGACTTCGCGCTCGTACGGGCCGCCAGAGGCGACCGGCACGGCAACCTCGTACTGCACCGCGCCGCCCGCAACTTCAACCCCCTGGCCGCGATGGCCGGACGTGTGACGATCGCCGAGGTGGAGGAACTGGTGGAGCCCGGCGTACTGGACCCGGACGCGGTGCACGTACCCGGCGTCTTCGTGCAGCGGGTGGTGGCGCTCACCCCGGAGCAGGCCGCCGCCAAGGACATCGAGCGGCGCACGCTGCGCGCGCCCGCCATGCGAGAGGCGGCGGGAGCCTGATGGCCTGGACGCGGGAGAACATGGCGGCCAGGGCCGCCGCCGAACTGCCCGACGGCAGCTATGTCAACCTCGGCATCGGACTGCCCACGCTCGTGCCCAACTTCATCCCCGACGGGGTGGACGTCATCCTCCAGTCGGAGAACGGCATCCTCGGCGTCGGCCCCTATCCCACCGCCGACCAGGTGGACCCCGACCTGATCAACGCGGGCAAGGAGACCGTCACGGTCCTGCCCGGCGCCTCCTTCTTCGACTCCGCGCTCTCCTTCGGGATGATCCGCGGCGGCCACATCGACACCGCCGTCCTGGGCGCGCTCCAGGTCTCCGCCGCAGGAGATCTCGCCAACTGGTCGGTGCCCGGCACGATGGTCAAGGGCATGGGCGGAGCCATGGACCTCGTGCACGGCGCCCGCCGGGTCATCGTGCTGATGGAGCACGTGGCCAAGGACGGCACACCCAAGCTCGTCCAGGAGTGCACCCTGCCGCTGACGGGCGCGGCCTGCGTCCACCGGGTGATCACCGACCTCGGCGTGCTCGACGTGACGGCGGACGGGCTGGTGCTCGTGGAGACCGCGCCCGGCGTCAGCGCCCAGGACGTACGGGACAGGACGGCCGCGCCGGTGCACCTGGCCGCGGGTGCCGCGGAAGGGCCCGGACGGGGTGCCGACGCCGCTGCCGCCGCCCGCTGACCCGCTCGTACCAAAGAGGTGAAATCCCCATGAAACCGCCGAACCCGCAGCCCTCACCCCAGCCCGGCGCGACCCCTGACGTCGCCGTGCCGCGGCAGCGGGCCGCCCGTCCCACCCAGCGGCAGATCGACGCGGAGATCGCCGCCGCGCACGAGGCCGCCGCCAAAGCGGTCGCCGACGGCGCGCCGCCCGCCCACCACCCCGACCGCGGCTTCGCCCCGTACCGCAGCAGCGTCCTGCGCCACCCGCGCCAGGGCCCGATCGCCGTCGCCGACCCGGACGCCGCCGAACTGCGCGGCCCCGTCTTCGGCGTCACCGACGTCACCGAACTGGACGCCGACCTGACCCGGCAGCACACCGCAGCGCCGCTGGGCGAGCGCATCACCGTCGGCGGACGGCTGCTGGACCGCGCGGGACGGCCGGTGCGCGGCCAGCTCGTGGAGATCTGGCAGGCCAACGCCTCGGGGCGGTACGCGCACCAGCGCGACCAGCACCCGGCGCCCCTGGACCCCAACTTCACCGGTGTCGGCCGCTGTCTGACGGACGATCAGGGGCGCTACCGCTTCACCACCGTCAAGCCCGGCGCCTATCCATGGCGCAACCACGACAACGCCTGGCGCCCCGCGCACATCCACTTCTCGCTCTTCGGCACCGCCTTCACCCAGCGCCTCATCACCCAGATGTACTTCCCCGGCGACCCGCTCTTCCCCTACGACCCCATCCTGCAGTCCGTCACCGACGCGGCCGCCCGCGACCGCCTGGTCTGCGCCTACGACCACGAACTCTCCGTCCCCGAGTGGTCGCTGGGCTACCACTGGGACATCGTCCTGGACGGCGCGAGCGCCACCTGGACCGAGAGCGCGGAGGCCCGCTGATGCTCGACCCCACCCCCTCGCAGACCGTCGGCCCCTTCTACGGATACGCGCTGCCCTTCCCCGACGGCGGCGAACTGGCCCCGGCCGGCCACCGGGACACCATCACCCTGCACGGACACCTGCTGGACGGAGCGGGCGAGCCCGTTCCCGACGCGCTGCTGGAGTTCTGGCAGGCGGCCCCCGACGGCTCGCTCACCGGACGGCCCGGATCGCTGCGCCGGGACCCGGTCACCGGCGGCCATCTGGGCCGCAACGGCGTCGACTTCACCGGGTTCGCCCGGATCGCCACCGACCCCGACGGGCACTACGCGCTGCGCACGCTGCCGCCGCCCGCCGCGGCGCCGTACGTCTCGGTCTGCCTCTTCGCCCGCGGCCTCTCCCACCACCTGTTCACCCGCGCCTACTTCGGCGACGAGGCCGCCGACCCGGTGCTCTCGGCCGTGCCGCCGGAGCGCCGCTGCACCCTGATGGCCCGCCGCGAACCGGCCGCCCGCACCTTCCGCTTCGACATTCGACTCCAGGGGGAGAAAGAGACGGTCTTCCTTGACTTCCGCTGAGCCAGCCCGCGGACCCGGCCACGGGACGGAACCCGCAGACGGTTTTGCTCCGCTCGACGGCGTATCCGACGCCGGGCTGTTCGCCCCCGTACGCGTCGCCTGTGCGGCCGAAAGCGCCACCGGCGAGGGGGCGTTCCTCCAGGCCCTGCTCGACGCGGAGGCCGCGCTGGCCCGCGCCCAGGCGCAGCTGGGCCTGATCCCCGGCGCCGCCGCCCGGGCGATCACCGCTGCCGCGCGCGCCGAGCACTTCGACCCGCGCGCCCTGGCGCTGCGGGCCCGGGCGGGCGGCAACCCGGTGATCCCGCTGGTCGCCGACCTGACCCGGTGTGTCGCCGAACGCGACGCCCGGGCAGCGGAGTTCGTGCACCAGGGCGCCACCAGCCAGGACATCCTGGACACCGCGCTCATGCTCCTCGCCACCCGCACCCTGGGCCCGCTCGCCGCGGACCTGGCGCGCACCGCCGACGCGCTCGGCTCGCTCGCCGCCGCACACCGCGACACCCCGATGGCGGGCCGCACCCTCACCCAGCACGCGGTGCCCACCACCTTCGGCCTCAAGGCGGCCGGCTGGCGCGCCCTGGTCCTGGACGCCCGGGACCGCATCACCCGCGTCCGCGACGCGCTGCCCGCCCAGCTCGGCGGCGCCGCGGGCACCCTCGCGGCCTTCCACGTGGGAGCCGACCGGGCCACGGCCCCGGAACCGGACGGCACACGCGACATCGGGCTGCGCCTGCTCGCCGCGTACGCCGCCCAACTGGGCCTGACCGAACCGGAACTGCCCTGGCACACGCTGCGCACCCCCGTCGCCGACCTCGGCGGCGCGCTGGCGACCTGCGCGGGAGCCCTGGGCAAGCTGGCCGCCGACGTCCTGGTCCTGTCGCGCACCGAGATCGGCGAGGTCGCCGAGGCAAGCGGCGGCTCCTCCTCCGCGATGCCGCACAAGAGCAACCCCGTACGCGCCACCCTGATCGCGTCCGCCGCGCGGCAGGTCCCCGCGCTGGCCGCGGTCCTGTACGGGTCGCTGGCCGCCGAGGACGAGCGTCCCGCGGGCGCCTGGCACGCGGAGTGGCAGCCGCTGCGCGCGGCGCTGCGTCTGACGGGCGGAGCGGCCCGCGACGCCGCCGAACTCGCCGAGGGCCTACTCGTACGGCCGCAGCGGATGCGCGCCCAGCTCACTCTCACCGGCGGCCTGCTCGCCTCCGAGCGGCTGGCCGCCGAGCTCACCGGGCTGCTCGGCCGCGCCGCGGCCAAGGACCTGCTGACCAGGGCCTCCCACCGGGCCACCGCGGAGGGCATCGCGCTGGACGAGGCGCTGGGCGAGGCCCCCGAACTGGCCGGAGCGCTTCCGGCGGGACGGCTGCGCGAACTCCTCGACCCGGCAGGCCACCTCGGCTCCGCCCCCGCTCTGACCGACCGCGCACTGGCCCGCCGCTCCCACCCTCCCCAGGAACCCCGATGAACCCCCGCCAGACCCTGCTGCACCACCGCGTCGACGGCCCCGCCGGCGCATCCGCCCCGCCCGGCGACACCGCTGCCAAGGCCCCGGCACTGCTGCTCGGACCCTCGCTCGGCACCTCCCTGTCCGTATGGGATCCCCAGGTGCCCGCACTGGCCCGCACGTTCCGCGTGGTGCGCTGGGACCTGCCGGGACACGGCGGCTCGCCCGCCGCACTGCTGCCCGCGGACGCCACCGTGGCCGACCTCGGCCGCCTGGTGCTCGACCTCGCCGACGCGCTCGGCATCGACCGGTTCGCGTACGCGGGCATCTCGTTGGGCGGCGCGGTCGGCACCTGGCTCGCCGCCCACCACCCCCAGCGGGTCACCTCGCTGGCCCTTGTCTGCTCCGCCGCCCGCTTCGGCCCGCCCGAGCCCTGGCGGGAGCGCGCCGAACTCGTCCGCGCACAGGGCCCGGAACCGGTCGCCCGCACCGCGCCCACCCGCTGGTTCACCCCGGACTTCGCCGCCGGAGGCGAACCGGCCGTGGCCGCCCTTCTCGCCGACCACCGGGCCGCCGACCCCGAGGGGTACGCCGCCTGCTGCGCCGTACTCGCCTCCTGCGACCTGCGCGCCGACCTGCCCGCGATCACCGCGCCCACCCTCGTCGTCGGCGGCCGCGAGGACCCGGCCACTCCGCCCGAACGCGCCCGCGAACTCGCCGACGGCATCCCGGGCGCGAGCCTGACCGAGATCGCCCGCGCTGCCCACCTGGCGAGCGTCGAACAGCCCCGGGCCGTACTCGCCGCCCTGTGGACCCACCTGACGGACGAACCGCTTCCGCACGAGGGGCAGACGGGTGCGCGCCACGCCCTGGGGACGGCGGTGCGCCGCGCCGTACTGGGCGACGCACACGTCGACCGCGCGGCGGCGCGCACCTCCGAATTCACCGCCCCTTTCCAGGACTTCATCACCCGCTACGCCTGGGGCGAGATCTGGGCCGACGGCACCCTGGACCGGCGCACCCGCAGCAGCGTCACCCTGGCCACGCTCGTGGCAGGACAGCACCACGACGAACTCGCCCTGCACGTACGCGCCGCCCTGCGCAACGGACTGAGCGCCGAGGAGATCGGCGCGGTACTGCTGCACTGCGCCCTGTACTGCGGGCTGCCCGCCGTCAACGCGGCCTTCGCCGTCGCAGAGCGGGTACTGAGCGAAGAGGACCGGGGCGGAGGGAACACCGCATGACACCGCGATGCGCACACCGCTTCACACAGCACAGCCCGAACGAGGGGAAAAACTGATGCATACCACCGTCAGCATCATCGGCGGCGGCCCCGCGGGCCTGCTGCTGGCCCGGCTGCTGCACAACGCCGGTATCGACAGCGTGGTCCTGGAGCGCCACGACCGCACCTACGTCGAGCGGCGCCAGCGCGCCGGGGTCCTGGAACAGAGCACCGTGGACGCCCTGCGCGAGGCCGGCGCCGGTGCCCGGATGGACCGCGAGGGTGTGGTCCACCACGGCATCGAGCTGCGCTTCGACGGCCGCGCCCACCGCGTGGACCTCCCCTCCCTCACCGGCGGAAGGTCGGTGATGGTCTACGCCCAGACCGAGGTCGTCAAGGACCTCATCGCCCTCCAGCTCGCCGAGGGCGGACCGCTGCTGTTCGGCGCCGACGTCCTGGCGATCGAGGGCGCCGACACCGGAGCGCCCGTCGTCCACTACGTCCACGAGGGCCGCAAGGCGACCCTGACCTGCGACTACGTGATCGGCTGCGACGGCTTCCACGGGGTGACCCGCGCCTCGGTGCCCGAGTGGGTCCGTACGACGTACGAGCGGACCTATCCCTACTCCTGGCTGGGCATCCTCGCCGAGGTCCCGCCCGTGTACGACGAGTTGATCTACGCGCACTCCGAGCGCGGCTTCGCCCTGGCCAGCATGCGCCCGCCGTCGGTCAGCCGCCTCTACCTCCAGGTGCCCAACGGCACCGACATCGCCGACTGGCCGGACGAGCGGATCTGGGACGAGCTGGACGCCCGCTTCGCCACCCAGAAGGACCCCGGCTGGCGGCTGGACCGCGGCCCGGTCATCGCCAAGTCGGTGGTGCCGATGCGCAGTTACGTCACCGAGCCGATGCGGCACGGCCGGGTGTTCCTGGCCGGGGACGCGGCGCACATCGTCCCGCCCACCGGAGCCAAGGGGCTCAACCTGGCGGCGTCCGACGTGGTGGTCCTGGCCCGCGCGCTGTCCCACCTGCGCGACACCGGGTCCAGTGAACTGCTGGACTCCTACTCGGAGACCTGTCTGCGGCGCGTGTGGCGGGCCGAGCACTTCTCGCACTTCATGACGACCACCCTGCACACCGCGCCGCAGCAGCAGCCGTTCCACACCCGGCTGCAACTCGCCCAGCTGGACCGGATCGCGGAGTCGGGGCCCGCGGCGGCCGAGCTGTCGGAGAACTACGTGGGGCTGCCGATCTGAGTTTTCCGGCCGCAGACCACTGAGCCCCGTCGTCCTTGCGGGCGGCGGGGCTCAAAGGTCTCTTCTCTTCTTGGTACTGAGCGTTGTCGTCAAGGAACCGCAGCCCGGTGAGGGCTGGTCGCGCAGATCCCCGCGCCCCTTGTGGGGGTGCTCACGCGTCCGAGGGGGCGGGCGTCGACGGGTCCGTCACGGTGGTGGACGCGGTCGGGCGGCGGCTGCACAGGCGTACGGCCAGGGGGACGAGGGTGATGGCGGTGGCTCCGAGAAGACCTGCCAAGGCGAACGCCGTGAACCCCCAGCCCTGGTGGCCGCCCGCCGCCAGGACGCCGGCCAGCCAGGGGCCGACAACCGCTCCCGTACGGCCCAGGCCCGTCACCCAGCCCAGGCCCACGGCCCGTTCGTTGTCACGGTAGACGGTCTTGGTGGCGGCGTACACCATCACCTGGGCACTGAAGAGGACGACACCGGTCAGGAACACCACGACGTAGGTGACGCCCAGCGGCAGATGCGACTTGAGCAGCAGCGCGCCCACCGCGGTCAGCACGAACCAGATCGCCGCGACCCGTACCGCGCCGAAGCGGTCGGCGGTGCGGCCCGCGATGAACATGCCCACGATGGCACCGGCGTTGACCACCAGGAGGAAGCTCACCGAGGACGTCAGGCCGTAGCCGGAGGCCCGCATGAGCTGCGGGAGCCAGGTGCTCACGCCGTACACCAGCAGCAGGCCGCAGAAGGACGCCAGCCACAGCAGCGGCGTCGCCCACCGCAGTTGGGGCCGGAACAGTCCGCGCAGCGCGGTCGCCACGCTCTTGGGCGCGGTCTGCTGCCCGTCCTCCTCGCCCGGCAGGGACAGGGCATAGCGCTCGGCCACCGCTTGTGCCGCCGCCCGGTCGCCGCGCACCAGCAGGACGCGCGGGGACTCCGGCAGCAGTTTGAGCAGCAGGGGTACGGCGATCACGGCGGGCAGCACACCGGTCCAGAACACCATGCGCCAGCCCGCGCTCGGCGCCAGGCCCAGGCCGAGCGCCGTGGCCACCATGCCGCCCGCGTGGTAGGAGGTCATCAGCATGCCGGTGACCAGCGCCGCCCTGCGGGGCGGGGCGAACTCCATCACCATCGTCAGACAGACCGGCATCAGCCCGCCGAGGCCGAGACCGGCGACGAACCGGCCGACCCCGAACAACCCCGGGGTGGTGCCCAGCGCGCACACCGCCGACCCCAGCGAGAACAGCGTCACGCTCGCGACGAGGATGGGGCGGCGGCCGAGCCGGTCGGTGAGGGTGCCGGTGATGAGCGCGCCGATCAGCATGCCGAACGTGGTCCAGCTGCCGATCGTCCCCGCGCTTTCGGTGGTCAGCCCGAATTCCGTGTCGTCGAGCATGTACGGCATGACCGCGCCGTAGATGTTGGCGTCCATGCCGTCGAAGAAGACGGCCATCCAGCACAGCAGGAGGACGGGAAGCACCGTACGGACAGTGGGTGGACGGCTGGGCTTGTAGGGCGGTGCACCGGAGGAAATCATGTGTCAGTCCCTGGAATCGCGAGTGGCACGTTCGTCTGGTGAACGTCCATCCACCGGTGGGTGGCATGAGTGTGCGGTTGGAGCGATCCGGTGTCAATGAGTCGGCGCCTGACTGCTGTTGCCCGGACGCCGGTCACCGCTGGTCCGAACTTTAGAGGAACTTTGCCTCAGACGGCGAGCTTCTTCCCGGCCCGAGAACTGGTACCACCGGTAGGAAAGGGCTGTGACCAGGGATAACTCGACGATATCGGCCCCGTAGTATGTCAGTTGAGAGGCCAGATGAAGATCATCGGGGGCGATCGGGAGGCCTGGCGGCCCTACGGCGTACAGCGACTTGGCCAGTACGGCGTGCGCACCGGCCGCGGCCAGCAGGGTGGCTGCCCGCAGGCCGGTTCCGGCGCGGTGCCGTACCGGTTCCAGGCCGAGCACGGCGAAGGTGAACAGGCAGCCCGCGGCGAAGACATGCACGTGGACGGCGGCGTACAGCCAGGGGTGATGGTGCGCGGCGGCCAGCAGGGGCGTGCGGTACAGCAGCCACATGCCGCCGATGTCCAGCAGGGCTGCCACGGGCGGGAACGCGAGCACCGCCACCCACCGGGAACGCAGCGTGGCCAGCAGTGCTCTGCGCGGCGCGACGGGCAGGGCGCGCAGCGCCAGGGTGAGGGGGCGGGCGAGAGCGATCAGCAGCGGCGCCAGCATGCCCAGCCCCAGGTGAGTGGCCATATGGCCGGTGAACGGAGGCAGTTGGCGCCAGGGCGCGGCCATGGCGAGCGCCGCCGTCACCGCCCCCGCACAGAACAGCCCGGTTCGCCACCACGGCCAGCGATCGCCGCGCCGCGCGAGCCGGGCGGCCGCGACGAGACAGCCACAGCAGGCGGCGAGGGGGCCCGCGGTCGCCACCGCCCCCCCACCGCCACCGAAGTGGCCCCCACCGGCGTCACGCCCCGCTCCGCCGCCCGTCGCTGCGGCGCGCGGCCGCCGGGTCGGCGGACGGCCGCGTACGGACCAACAGCAGCGCGCCGACCGCCAGGAGCACCACGGCGATCACGTCCCACGTCCAGTCGTACGGCGCCAGATCCACCCCGTAGCGGATCTGGTGAATCCGCAGGACCTTGTGCTGGAACGTGCCGTCATAGAGCTGAAATCCCCCCGCCCCCAGACACACCCCGGCCCACCACACCCGCATCACCAGCCCCGCCCGCCTCCGCAGATCGGCGAACAGGAACAGCCCGGCCACCACCGCGAACCACCCGCCGGCATGGAAGATCCCGTCGGACACCAATCCGAGGTCCGTGGTCGACCGGTCGTAGAAGTGATGCCAGTGCAGCACCTGATGAAACACGGTCTCGTCGACGAACGCCGCGGTCCCCACCCCGGCCAGCACCCCACCGGCCAAGGACCGCCCCGGCCGCAGCCGCGGTGCACCGCTGGACATGCCGACCCCCTCACACCCTGACGCCCGAGCAGCCGGAGTTCCCCCCACCCCCACCCCGAAACGGAAGAAACCGGCCCGCGGTCAGCCGAGCTCCGCATCGCGCACCAGCAGGGCCACCTGAACACGGTTGCTCAGCCCCAACTTGGCCAGGGACCGGCTCACATGCGCCTTGACGGTGGTCTCACTGGTGGCCAGCTCACGGGCGATCTCGGCGTTGGTCAGCCCCCGGGCCACGGCGCGCACCACGCCGGTCTCCCGCCCGGTGAGGACACCGAGCCGCTTGCGCGCCAGCAGGGTGTCGGTGGACCGGCGGTCGGCGAACTGGTCCATGAGCCGTTTGGTGACCGTGGGCGCCAGCATGGCGCTGCCGCCGGCGACCGTACGCACCGCGGTCAGCAGGTCCCGCGGCGGGGTGTCCTTGAGCAGGAATCCCGCGGCTTTGCCTCGCAGCGCGCTGTAGACGTAGTCGTCGAGGTCGAAGGTGGTCAGCATCACCACCTTCGGCGGGTCGGAGAAGGTGGTGATCGTCGCCAGGGCGGCCAGCCCGTCCTTGCCGGGCATCCGTACGTCCATGAACACCACGTCGGGCCGGTGCCGGGCCACCGCCGCCACCGCCTCGGCACCGTCGGCGGCCTCGGCGACCACCGCGATGTCCTCCGCCGCCTCCAGGATCATCCGCAGACCCGCCCGGACCAGCGGCTCGTCGTCGGCGATGAGCACCCGGATCATGTCGGAAGCCTTGCCGACACCAGAAAGCCTCCATCGGTCGCGGGCCGGGCGACGAACTCGCCGCCCTGCAGCTCCACGCGTTCCCTGAGGCCGATGAGGCCGGACCCGCTGCCGGGCAGGGCCGGGCGGTTGCCGTGCGCGGCGTCGTTCTCGACCGTGATGTGCAGGGACCGGGGGAGGTAGTGCACCACCACCTGTGTCGCGACCTTTCCGGCGTGCTTGTGGATGTTGGTGAGGGCTTCCTGGACGACGCGGTAGGCGGTGTGCTCCGCCATCACCGGCAGGGGGTAGGGGGCGCCCTCGTCGCGGCGTACCACCGGCACACCCGCGGATCTGGACTGCTCCAGCAGCCACTCCAGATCGGTCAGCGTCGGCTGCGGCTCGACGGGGGTGTCCGCGCCGTGCGGCGACGGGATGCGCTCGCGCTCGGGCTCGGACAGCACGCCGAGGACGCTGCGCAACTGCCCCAGTGCCTCCCTGCCCGTGGTGCGGATCAACTCGGCCTGCGAGGCGGTGCGCTCGTCCGGTGCGTTGATCTCCAGCGCTCCGGCGTGCAGCACCATCAAGGAGACCCGGTGGGCGACCACATCGTGCATATCGCGGGCGATGCGGGCGCGTTCCTGCGTACGGGCCCGCTCGGCGCGGGCGGTCTGCTCCCTCTCCAGCCGCTCGGCGCGCTCGCGCAGCGCCGCCATCATCTGCCGCCGTGCATCGGCCCACAGCCCGAGGGCCAGCGGGAGCCACACATACACCGGCGCCCCGGCCAGCGAGGAGAGCAACTCGGCGTCCGACAGCGGCAGCAGCATCAGCACACTGGCTGCCACGGCGTAGCTCACCAGGTGTGCCGGGCGGCGGAAGGCGGTGGCCGCGAGGTAGGAGGCCACCGCGACCAGCAGCCCCGATCCGCGCAGCGCGGCGTCCACGACAGCGACCACGAACAGCGGCCACCGACGTACGGGCGCCACCCAGGCCGCGATCAGGGCCGCCACGGCCATCACCGACGCGATCACCGGACGCGGTACCGACGCCAGACCCAGCGGTTCCTGGAGCTGGGCCGCGGCCCCGTCGGCGAGCGGGAGCAGAGCCGCGCACAGGGCGACGGCGGGCAGTACGTACCGCGCGAACCGTCTGTCTCTCCGCCACCACCAGGCCATGTACGTATCCCCCCTGCGCTTCACCGTACCGCCGAGCCATGATCCCATCGTGTTCTCCCCCGTCGCATGCGCACCTGCTCACCAACTCATCAGGCGAGTCCTGAGGTGGGAAGTGCGCGGAGCGGGCTGTGCGCCGAGCTCCGGTACGCGGTGGCGCAGCACCCGGACCCCGAGCGGGACGAGCACCAGGCACAGGGCGCCTGCGGCGATGACGTCAACGAGCAGGCTCTCCTTGAGGGCACCCATCCACATCACGCCCGCCCACAGGAAGAGCAGCCCGCGCCCGGCTCCGAACACCCCCGCCCGGAAGGCGCCGACCGCCAGCAGCAGCGCTCCGAGGTACTGCACCGTGGCGGCGATCACCGGTATCCGCCATGGCCCGTACGCGATGTCGGTATAGGAGGTCAGCACGGTGCTGGTGGCCTCCTGCAGGCCCATGGCCCGGGTGAGCTGGAAGGCCGTCTGGTCCACCCCCGCGTAGTAGAGGCGCGCCATCAGCCCGATGACCAACAGCGTGCCTCCGCAGCGGGCCAGGCGCGGCGAGCGGACCGCGACGATCCGCGCGAGGGAGGCCACGGCGGGCCACAGGAGTATGGCCCCGGCGGCGAAGACGGCGTATCCGGCCGTGACCAGAGCCTGATTCTCTCGGTAGGCCGCCAACTGTCCCATCGCGGCGAAGGGTTGGGTGTCGAATTCCTCCAACTGTGCTGAGGAGAAGGTGCCCGAGTGGAGCACGAGATGACGCAGGAGCAGTCCCGCGAACCATGCGAGGGGGGCGGCCAGCAGCGCGATCCCGCCGATCAGCCGCCCCGGGAACCAGCTGGTGTCACGGGATGCGGTGGATGCGGTGGCCGTCCCGGTTCGATCGGTGAGGGTGTGTTTCTGCGTCATGACCACAGCGTGCCGGGCCCGCCGTTTCGCCCGCGTCGGCCGATCGACACCTTCGGATGTCTCTTTAGTAGCAGGCGGGGGGTACCCGGCAATCCCCGGATCGGGTGGCCGTCCACGCTCGGGTGAATCGCACACCGTCCGGGACGGGGTCTGCCGAGAGCTGGTAGGCCCCTTGGCCTTGTTGTCGAAGTTGTCGAACTTTTGCCGGAGAAAGCGCCCCGTCGGGGCCGTGACGGTCACCCGCGGGCGTCGTTTTTCCGAGCATCCGTCCGAACCGGCGTCAACCGAGGAGGGGCAGTGCGAGCCATGTTGAAGATCATCCGTGCGCGCTTTTTGTTCGAGAGGGATCACTCGGTGCTGCTCGTGAAGCACCCGCCCGGTGGCGTGTGCGCCATCGTCGGGCGTACGTGCGCCGGTGGGGGGTGGGCGTGGTGAGCGTACGCGTCGCAGAGCGTGGGCCCGACGTGTTGCCGGACGGGCTGCGGGGGTGGGTGCGGCGGGAGATCGGTGAGGTCGGCAGGGTGCGGGAGATCTCGCGGGAGAGTGCGGGCTCCCGTTTGTGGGAGGTGATGCGTGGGGATCGGGTTCGCTTCTTCCTCAAGGTTGCGGCGACGGCCGCCTTTTATACCCGTGAGACGCATGCCTACCGGTACGCCGTGCCCGCGCTCGGGTACGCGCGTGCGCCGCAGCTCAGGGCCAGTAACCCCGAGCACCTGGCGCTGTTGGTGACCGCTGTGCCCGGCAGGTGTGCCGACGCGCTGCCGCCGAGTGCGGCGGACCGGGTGGGGATGCATCTGCAGGCAGGCCGTCTGCTGCGGCAACTGCACGACACGGCAGGGTCGTTCGGGGCCGCTGGTGCGGCGCAAGAGGCGGCGGCCGAGGCGGATCTGCGGGCAAGAGCCTTTGCCATGGAGGAGCAGTTGGTGCGGGTCCGTGGGCTTCTCAGTGGCGAGGAGCGGCTGATGGCCGGGCGGCAGGCCGCGCTGCTGGCGCACTGCCCCGCGCTGCCCGTGGCGTTCGTCCACGGTGACGTACGGGAGAGCAACTTCCTCTGGGACAAAGAGGGTTGCCGTCTGGCGATCGTCGACTACGGGCGCGCGCGGGTCGCCTGTGCGGTCGGCGATCTGGTGCGGCTCAGCCGTGGGCCCTGGGCGGCCCGGCCCCGGCTCAGGGTCGCGTTTCTGTCCGGCTACGGACGGGAGTTGACCGCCGATGAGCGGCGCGCGCTGCCCGCGCTGGCGGCGGCGGACGCGGTGAGCGCTCTGGCGCGGGGGAGCCGTACCGCGGACACACAGGGCCTGGTCAGGGCCCGCGCCACCATCGATGCGCTGATGAACGGAGGACACCGGTGAGCGACAGGGCCAGTGGCGGGGGCGACAAGGCCGGGGGTGCGGGCAAGAGGGCCGACGGTGGCAAGAGGGCCGACGGTGGCAAGAGGGCCGACGGTGGCAAGAAGGCTAATGGCGCCGACGATCAGCCCCCCGGCACCGGCCGGCCCCCCGGTGCCGACGACTGCGCGCCGCCCTCGGAGTCCGAACACCTGCTGTTCGGCGGCCGGTTGCGGCACGACTTCGCCTGGATGCGCCACGAGAACGCCTTCCTGGAACTGGGGCTGCTGGCCATGGTGGCGCGGCTGCCGCATCTGCTCGCGCTCACCGCCCGGCTCGCCCACCGTGCCGACGCCCGCGCGCTGCGGGCCGTGGTGGCAGCGGAGTTGGGGCTGGGGGCGGTGCAGGCGGTGGGGATGGTCGCGGTCAACGCCGTACTGGCCGCGCTGCTCGCCTCGGGCGCGACCGCGGAGCGGCTGGTGAGCGCCTTTCCCGGGCTGCTGGTGGTCGGTGCGGTCGGGGTGCTGGGCGCGCTGTTCAAGGCGATGTCGACGATGGGCACCGGGCGGCTGGAGCCGAAGGTCGAACGGGTCGCCACCGAGCTGTACCTGGCGGCGGCGCAGAAGGTGGAGATGTCCGCGGTCGAGGACGCGGAGTTCCACAAGCGGCTGGAGAGCGCGCGGTTCGGTGCGGCCTCGGCCCGCCGGATGATCCGCTACAGCACTTCGGTGATCAACGCACTGCTGTCGTTCATCGCCTCGGCCGGGGTGCTGACCGTGCTGCACCCCGTCCTGCTGCCGCTGATCGTGGCCATGACGCTGCCCAGCGCATGGGCGGCGCTGACCGTCGCCCGGCGCCGCTACCAGTCCTATCTGGCGTGGATGCAGCACGCCCGCGCCGGACGGCTGATCAGTGATCTGCTGACCTCGGCGCAGGCCGCCGCCGAGATCCGGGTGCACGGCATCGGGGACTTCCTGCTGCGGCACTTCCGCCTGATGGCCGAGGACTCCGAGCACGAGCAGTCCCGCCTCGCCCGCCTCGCCGCGCGCACCGGCCTGATCGCCGCCGCGTGGGGCGGCGTCGCCCACCTGATGACGTTCGGGGCGCTGGGCTGGTTCCTGTGGAGCGGCGCCATGGCCCTGTCGGTGGGCGGGACGGCGGTCATCGCGATCCGGACCGGCGGCGCGGCCCTCGACTCCCTCGTACGGCAGATCAACTACCTGCACGAGGAGGCCCTGTTCGTCGGCGATCTGGACCACATCCGTACGGAGGCCGACCAGCGCGCGATTCCCGCGGGCGGGCGCGAACTGCCGGAGCGCATCGAGGAGATCCGTTTCGAGGGCGTCTCCTTCGCCTACTCCGGCAGCACCTCACCCGCGCTGGACAAGGTGGACCTGGTCATCCCGGCCGGGAAGATCGTCGCGCTGGTGGGCAGCAACGGCTCGGGCAAGACCACCGCCGTCAAACTCCTGGCCGGGCTCTACGTCCCCGACGAGGGGCGCGTCCTGGTGGGCGGGGTCGCCACCGACGAGGCCGACCGGCAGCAGCTGTTCTCGCGCGTCTCCTCCGTCAGCCAGGACTTCTACCGCTGGCCGTTCACCGCCCGCGCCAACATCGCCATCGGCCGCCCCGGCACCCCCATCACCGACGAACGGCTGCGCGCCGCCGTGGCGTACGCCGACGCACACGACGTGATCGAGGATCTGCCGCGCGGCCTGGACACCCTGCTGGCCCGCGGCTACCAGGACGGGCACAGTCTCTCCGGCGGGCAGTGGCAGAAGCTGGCCATTGCCCGCGCCCGCTACCGGGCCGGGGAGATCTTCGTGGTGGACGAACCCACCGCCGCGCTGGACGCGGAGGCCGAACAGGAGGTCTTCACCAAGATCCGCAATCTGGCGGCTTCCGGCCAGACCACCGTCCTGATCACCCACCGGCTGCACTCCGTACGCCACGCCGACCTCATCTACCACCTGGAGGGCGGCCGCGTCATCGAGTACGGCACCTTCCAGGAACTGATGCACCCGCGCCCCGGTGCCCCCGGCCGCTTCCGCCACATGTACGAGCTCCAGCGCCGCCAGTTCCACCTGGACGACGGGCCCACCCTCCCCGCCCAGAACACCGGCCGCCTCGTCGAGGGGGACCTGCGGTGAGGGCGCAGGAGGTCAGTCGGACGCGAGGACGGGGACGGTGGCGCCCCCGCCCTCGCGGACGGCGTCGACGGTGGCCTGGTGGACGGCCCGGCTGTGGTCCTCGGAGCGCGCGGGGACGGGGCTGCCGGACAGGGTGAACCAGTCCAGCGCCCCGGTGTACTGCACCGTCACCAGTGCCAGGCCGTCGGAGGCGGACCATGTCGTGTGCACGGTCAGATCGCCGCTGATGACACCGGCCTCCTCGGTGATCACCCCGCCGGGGCCGCTGATGACACCGGGGGTCGTCCATGAAGCCCATGTCATGGCGCTCCGCCTCTCCTCGCCGTCCGCCCGGACCTTTACCCAAGGATGTCGATTACTCCATATTCGTGCATCTTGTGGTGGCTCGTGACGCGCGTGCGGGGAGGGCGGGGAGTGGCCCGGAGGCGGGCCCCGTCAGGGGTGCCGGCCCTGGGCCACGGTGCGGAAGATGCCGTTGACGAGGCTGGAGAGGGTGTCGAGGGAGCCCACGGTGAGATCCGCCGCGGGCTCCTCGGCGCGTGCAGGTGCCATCGAGGTGCCGGGGCTTTTCGGGCCGTCGTGCCGGGTGTTTCCCGAGTGTCGAACTTCTTTCTGATTCAACGGTCGGAATTCATGGTCCGGTACCGGCTCTGACAAATTCTCGGATGTGTCGTGCTCGATATTGATCAATTGCGGCCTCCGGGTACGGACTTTGTGACGCGCGTAGGGCGGACTTCCTGGCTCACTCCGCAGATCTTGGCCTGCGGGATTTTCGTTGACCGTGTTTCTTCAGGGCGCTACTCTTCGCGGGGAGTTCTCCTGTAGGGTGGAGGGTTCTGACATGGACATGTAGTGTTCATGTCGCACGTGTGCGGTGCCGCCAGCGCCGAACACGTCTGAAACGGGGGCAAGTACATGCATGTCAATCTCCTGGGTGCTCTGGAGTTAATAGAAGACGGGGTTTCGGTCGATCTGCCGGGCGAAAAACTTCGGGCCATCGTCGCCACCTTGGCGCTTTCTCCCGGAGTTTCCGTACCGTCCAGCGACCTCATCGACGAATTGTGGGGAGAGCGGCCTCCGCGAAATGCCGCAAATTCCCTGCAAGGGCATGTCGCACGGCTGCGCCGCATTCTCGCGGAGGAATCCGGCAAGCCGCATATGCGCGATCTGATAGCGACCACCAATTCCGGCTACGTGATGCGCATCAACGCCGGGGACGTGGACGCGCTGCGATTCGACCGCTGTGTCGTATCCGTGGAACGCCTGGAGAACGTCTCCGCGCAGCAGGTGATGGAACTGCTCACCGACGCGCTGTCGCTGTGGCGGGGCCCGGCACTCCTGGACGCCGGGCACGGGATGATCTGCCGGACCGCCTACGCGGGGCTGGAGGAAACCCGGCTGATCGCCAGGGAACGGCTGATCGACGCCAAACTCTCCCTCGGGCTGCACCGCATGGCCGCTCCCGAGATAGAGCGGCTGTGTATGCAGTACCCGCTGCGCGAGCGGTTCTGCGAGCAGCTGATGACGGCGCTGTACCGGTCCGGGCGGCAGGCGGAGGCGCTGGACGCGTACCAGCGCATGCGGTACCGGCTGGCACACGAACTCGGGCTCGAACCGAGTCGGCGGCTGCGGGCCGTGTTCCACGAGTTGCTGCGCGGCACGCCCGTACGGAGCTGAGTCCGCACCGCTTGAACCGGGCGCTTTCGAGGCGACCGCCGCCGGGCCGCCGGTCGGCCTCATAACGACCTGGTGACCCGGAGGATCTTCCAGACGGCACCGGCGCTGGGTTTGCCCTCGAAGGCCAGATAGTCGGGGAGCACCTCGTGTGCTCCCCACTTCTGCTTGTAGGCGAGCTGGCTGCGCGCGGGGTAGACCGCGCCGCCCCGCTCGGCCATCAGGCGCATGAACCGCGCCGTCCACGGGCTGTGACCGGGCAGCTCATGACGCGCGTCCAGGCCCGTGAACGGGGTGAAGCCGAAGTGCAGCCAGCCCGCGCCCTCCTGGCGGAAGGTCTGCAGGGCGGTGGAGTTGAGGGCCTCCATCACCCCCGGCGGCACCTCGGGCAGCCGCCGGCTGAGGTCGTGCAGCCAGCCGGGGCGCGAACCGTAGGCGGGGGAGTAGGAGATGTACGCGACGGGGGCGCCGTCCAGCAGGCCGACGAAGAGCCGCCGGTGGCGCTGGCCGCTGCCGCCCAGCTGGCCCACCAGGAATTCGATTTCCTTGACGTGCCGGCCCTTGGCCCGCAGCCAGGCCCGGTCGATCTGCGCCAACTGCCGCGCGTACGTCGCCAACGGTGCTTCCCGCACCCGCAGTCCGCTGCGCTCGGCACGGGAGATCTTGTTGCGCAGCTTGACGAACTTCGTGCCGCGCAACGAGAAGTCGGAGATGTCCAGGGAGTAGGAGGCGCCCACCTGGTTCACCGTGAACCCCTCGGCGTGGAAAAGCCGGGCATCCGCCGACTGGAGCTGCACGCCGACGATACGGCACCGCGCCACACGGGCGAACTGCCGGAAATCCGCCAGCAGTGCCCGCCTGCGGTCCTCGGGGGCGAAGACGCCGCCGAACTGCAGCAGATACCGGCCGGCCCGGCGATAGGCGATGAAACCTTCCTCACCACGCGCCGAGAAGAATTCATTACCCGAGTTGAGGGCCAGGAAGGCGCTGGAATGGTCCGCGTATTTCTCCAGGGCCGACCGCGCCCGTGCATACGTTTCGCCGATGGGGGCACCGGAGGAGTGGACCAGCTCCGGACGCACCGCGGTCCGCTTCATACGGGAACCGTCCTTAGTCTCGCCCTGTGCAGGTAGCGGCAAAACTAGCAAGGCCCGCACTGCGGCGGCTGAAAGCCCCGTTTCAGTGGCCTCTCAGTGGCTTCTCAGGCCGAACTGCCAGTGTTCACCGTGACGTTCCGGATTTTTTCCGCGGAAATCCTCGGGGAAAGACCGGGAGCAGACGGAGAAACGAGGACATGGCGTGAGCGTGGGGAGTACGCAGGAATCCCGCCCGGAGCCGAAACGGCAGGCGCCGGGCACCCGGCCGCCGGCACCATGGCGCTCCTACCGCTCCTACGTGGGCGGAGAGACGCTGGACCACGACGCCTGGATCTATGTCGTGGACGCCCAGGCCCTGTTGGACGACGCCTTCGCGAGCCTGACGCTCAAGCGGAAGCTGGAGCAGGGGCGCATCCCGCCGCCCGCGCCCGACTCCCCGCCGCCGGGCATCGTGGGCCGGGTCGCCAAGGCAGACCGGGCCACCGTGCAGCGCGCGGTGACGGCCGCCGCGTGCGCCGCGCCGCTCTGGGGCGCCGTCCCGCTCCAGATCCGGCTGGACAAACTCGGCGAACTGCTCTGCCGCCGGCTCGCCGAACGCGCCGAGGAGATCACCCGCATCCTGGTCGCCGAGGGGCACCCCCTCGCACTGGCCCGCTGGCAGGTCTCCGGCATGCTGGAGTGCTTCGGCCCGGAGTCGGTCGGCTTCTACCGCTCCCAGCTGCTCCAGGAATTCCGCCACGGCGAGCGCCGCATCCA
Source organism: Streptomyces sp. UF-297 (assembly GCF_058245575.1). Lineage (NCBI taxonomy): Bacteria > Bacillati > Actinomycetota > Actinomycetes > Kitasatosporales > Streptomycetaceae > Streptomyces > Streptomyces sp. UF-297. The sequence continues at coordinate 47,786 of NZ_JBSIBZ010000028.1, forward strand.
GGTGCGCCGCCGCCCCGACGGCGTGGTGTGCCTGACCCCGCCGCACAACGCCCCGCTCTCCAGCGCCCTGCTCGGCATCACCGCCGTCATGGGCGGCAACACCCTGGTCGTACGGGCCCCGCGCAGCGCGCCGCTCGGCGTGATGTACGTCCTGCACGAGGTGGTGGTGCCCGTACTGGAGGAGATCGGCGCCCCGCCCGGCACCCTGAACATGGTGTGCGGCGACCCCGGCCCGATGCTCTCGGTGTGGGTGGACAGCCCCCAGGTCGACGACATCATGTACTTCGGCAACAGCGAGCACGGGATGCGCTTCCAGCAGCGCTGCGTGGCCGCCGGCAAGAAGCCGGTCCTCGAACTCTCCGGCAACGACGTGGTCGTGGTCTGGAAGGACGCCGACCTGGACCTGGCCGCCGAGGCCCTGACCGAGAGCTTCTACGGCTCCGGGCAGCTGTGCATGATCCCCAACCAGGTGCTGGTGCACCCGGACGCCGCCGAGGGCCTGATCAGCCGCCTGGTCCGTAACATCGGCCATATCCGCCCCGGCAGCCCCAGGGAGGAGGACGTACTGCTCACCCCGGTGCTGCGCAACGAGCAGTTCTTCGCCTGCCTGAAGGACGCCCTGGACAAGGGCGCCGAACTCATCTGCGGCGGCCACGCGATGCAGGCCGACGAGAGCCGGGACGCGGCGGGCATCTTCCTGGAGCCCACCGTCGTGGCCGTACGCGGCATCGAGGGCGCCCGGGAGATCGAGGCCGTACGGCACGAGACCTTCTTCCCGCTGCTGCCCCTGGTGATCGCCGAACCCGCCCCGGACGACGTCCAGTTGGAGCGGTTCATCGACTACGTCAACAGCAACGAGTACGGCCTGCGCAACTCCGTGTGGTCCCGCTGCGCCCAGGTGGGCGACGCCTTCGTGGAGCGGGTCCACACCGGCGGACTGCTGAAGATCAACGACTCTCACATCGGCTTCCTGCCCTATCTGCCCACGCACGGCGGCACCGGCCTGACCGGTGGGGTCTTCGGCGAGGCCAACTACCCGATCCTGCGCACCACCCACCTGCAGGGCGTCTGTGTCAGCCCCGGATCGCGGCCCAGGGACGCGGTGTTCGGCGCCTGGCGGGCGCTGCGCGGACACCGGCCGTGAAACAGCGCGCCCCCCCGCGACCCCACTCGCTTTCCACCCCGAGGAGCCGCGAACTCTCATGCGTTCACTGGATGCAGCACGCGCCACCTGTGAGGCGTTCCTGCCGGGCCTGCTGGACGAGCTGCGCGCCGTCCCGCTGCCCGAACTGGAGAGCCCCGACAGCCCTGCCATCGGCCTCTTCCGCTCCCACGGCGGACCCGGCCTGGTCATCCCCAAGGCCTACGCGGGAGCGGGCGCCGACCCGCTCCAGGCCCTGGAGATCACCCGCGCGCTGGCGGCCACCGCGCCCTCCCTCGCGGTCGGCACCACCATGCACCACTTCTCGGTGGCCACCCTCTTCTCCCTGGCCGAGAGCCTCAAGAGCAGCGGCATGGAATGGGCCCTGCTGGAGGGCATCAGCGAGCAGAACCTCCTGGTCGCCTCCGGGTTCGCCGAAGGCCGCCCGGGCCAGGGCATCCTGACCCCCACCATGCGCGCCCGCGCCGTGGACGGCGGCTACGCGGTCGACGGCGCCAAGAAGCCCTGCAGCCTGTCCCGTTCGATGGACCTGCTCACCGCCAGCGTGGCGCTGCCGCGCGCCGACGGCGCGAGCGACATGGCGGTGCTGCTGGTCCCGCGCCAGAGCGAGGGCATCACCGTGCACCCGTTCTGGTCCAGCTGGGCGCTGGCCGGCGCGGAGAGCGACGAGATCCGGCTCACCGACGTCTTCGTCGACGAACGGCAGGTCATGCGCACCGAACTCGGCGAGGACGGCGAGCTGGACGAGCTCCAGACGGTCGGCTTCATCTGGTTCGAACTGCTCATCTCCGCCTCGTACGTCGGCATCGCCAGCGCCCTGGTGGAACGCGTGGTGGAACGCGGGCGCGGCAGCGACTCCGACCGCGCCCAGCTGGTCGCCGGGCTGGAGTCGGCGATGCTGCTGCTGGAGGGCGCCGCCCGCATGATCATGGACGGGGAGAGCGGCAACACCGCGCTGGGCAAGGCCCTGCTGGCGCGCTACGGCGCCCAGGACGCGCTGGGCGACGCCGTACGGCGGGCCGTGGAGGCCCTCGGCGGCATGGCGTTCATCGGCTCCCCCGACGTCGCCTACCTCGCCGCCGCCTCGCACGGCCTGGGCTTCCACCCGCCCTCCCGCGCGAGCTTCACCGGCCCCTTCCTGGACCACGTCGCGGGCCGTCCGCTGCGACTGACCTGACAACGGCGGACGACAGCCAGAGGACCACAGGAGAGGACCACAGCGATGAGCACCGCACCGGCCACCGGACCCGACACCTGGGCGTACGACAGGGCGACCTTGAACCGGCTGTACCGCACCCGGCTGAACAAGGGCCGCGCCGTGCTCGGCGAGATGTTCGGCGGGCTGGTGGAAGTCGCCTCCCAGGGCGCCTGGGTGACCACGGCGGACGGCAGGCGCCTGCTGAACTGCGGCGGCTACGGCGTCCTGCTGGTCGGCGCCCGCCACCCCACCGTCGTACGCCACGTCGAGGAACAACTGCACCGCAGCCCCGTCGCCACCCGGGTACTGCTCGAACCCCAGGTGGCGCTCGCGGCGGACGCGCTGGTGGAGGTGGCCCCGCCGGGCCTGGAGCGGGTGCACTTCGCCTGCTCGGGCGCCGAAGCGGTGGAGACCGCCGTCAAGATGGCGCGCACCCACGGCAAGGACCACCTCGTGGCGATGGAGGCGGGCTACCACGGCAAGACCATGGGAGCACTCAGCCTCACCGGCACCGACGTCTTCCAGGCCCCCTTCCGCCCCCTGCTGCCCCAGGTCACCCATGTGCCCTTCGGGGACGCCGGGGCGCTGGAGCGGGCGCTGGCCAAGGTGCCGGGCCGGGCCTGCGTGGTGGTCGAACCCGTCCAGGGCGAGGCCGGGGTGGTGCTGCCGCCCAAGGGCTATCTGCGCTCCGTACAGGAGGCCTGCCGCATCTACGACGCGTTCTTCGTGCTGGACGAGGTACAGACCGGGCTCGGCCGCCTCGGCACCTGGTTCGGCGCCGACCGCGAAGGCCTCACCCCCGACGCCCTGCTGGTGGGCAAGGGACTGAGCGGGGGAGTGGTGCCCGTATCGGCGGTGCTCGCCACGCCCCGGGCCTTCGCCGTCTTCGACCGCGACCCCTATCTGCACACCTCCACCTTCTCCGGCGTCCCGCTGGCCATGGCCGCGGCCCGCGGCGCGCTCCGGGCCATCAAGGAGGAGGGCCTGGTGGAGCGCGCCCGCGCGCTGGGCGAGGAACTCCTGCCCATCCTGCGCGGCATCCTGCGCGCCCACTTCGGCGACCTGGTACGCGAAGTACGCGGGCGCGGCCTGCTGCTGGGCGTGGAGTTCACCGAGCCGGGCATCGCGGGGGACCTGCTGATCGAACTGGTCTCGCGCGGCGTGGTCGCCAACCACTCGCTCAACTCGCACCTGGTGCTGCGGCTCACCCCGCCCGCGATCCTCACCCGCGCGGACGTGGCCTTCCTCTACGAGGCGTTCGACGGCGCCTGCCGGGCCCAGGCGGCCCGGTACGTCCTGACCGACACAACTGACAAGGGGGGTTCGGCTCATGCGTAGCGTTCACGTGGCCCTGGCCGTGCCGGACGGCGATCCGGCAGGCGTCTTCGACCGGATACGCAACTTCGGCGGCTATCCCGAACTGGTCCCCGTGGTACGGGCGGTGACCGTGCACGAGAGCGGCACCGACGCGGAGACCAGCGACTGGGAGGTGTACTTCCGCAACGGCATCCTGCGCTGGAGCGAGGAGGACCACTTCGACCGGGACGGGCTGCGCATCCACTTCGCCCAGCTGGACGGCGACTTCGAGTCCTTCAGCGGCACCTGGCGGGTGACCCGGCTGGAGACGGGCTGCCGGGTCGACTTCGGCGCCGAGTTCGACTTCGGCATCCCGAGCCTGGCCGGCATCCTCGACCCGGTCGCGGTACGCGTCTTCAAGGAGACCGTCGCCCGCATCGTCAGCGGGCTCTTCCCGGGCGCGAGCGTCCTCGGCGACGCGGCGGTCGCCGCCGCACTGGCGGGCAGCGCCTGATGGACACCAAGAACCTGTTCATGACGCCCGCCACCGCCCGCCTGGTGCGCGCGGAGTACGGCCTGGGCCTGGTGGTCTGCCTCGTGCTGTTCTTCGCCCACCTGGACGAGGTCCGCTGGCCGGCGGCCGTGGCGCTCTTCGTCTACATCGACCTCATCGGCTACCTGCCCGGCACCTACCGCTACCACCGCGACCGCGCCCGGGACCGCAGGGCGGGCGGTATTGGTCCCACCCGCATCCCCAAGGCCTACTACGTCCTCTACAACGTCATGCACAGCATGGTCACCCAGGGCCTGCTCGCCCTGGTGTGGATCACCGTATGGGGCTTCGAGTGGGCGCTGCTGGCGCTGCCCATCCACCTGCTGGGCGACCGGGCGCTGTTCGGCACCTTCCTCAAGCCCTTCGCGCTGAGCTTCGAGCCGGAGACACACCCCGCCTACCGGTGCCTGACCGGCGAGCTCGAAGGGCCCGCCACAGCGGCGGCGAAGACGAGCGCGCCGCGCCCGCTGCGGACCGGTACGCCATGACCGGGGCCACCGCACAGCGGCTGCGCCCGGCCTGGCCCCCCGCCCCCGCCCTACGGGCACCGGACATCGCCACCGAAGCCCTGGCCACCGGCGTGGCCGTACTCACCTGCGGCGCCGAGGCGGATGTGCAGGGCGTCACCGTCAGCACCCTGGCGCTCGCCTCGGTCCAGCCGCCGGTGGTCTCCATCGCCCTGCGCCGCGACAGCCGCGCACTGCGCACCCTGCTCGGCGCGGGCACCTTCGTCGTCAACGCCCTGGGCTCCCGCCAGGAGCCCCTGGCCCGCCACTTCGCCAGCCGGCGGCGGCCCGCCGGGCTCGGCCAGCTCGCCCCCGAGGCGTGGTCGGGGCGTACCGAGGAGGGCGTGCCCGTCCTGGACGGCGCCGTCGCCTGGCTCGCCTGCCACATCCAGCGCACCGTCCCCGTCGGGGACCACGAACTCGTCCTGGCCCGGGTGGACCGGGCCGTACGCGGCAGCGGCACCCCGTTGCTCACCTTCGCCGGCGGTCTGCATCCGCTGCCCGCCACCCCACCTCTGGAAAGGCAGTGACCATGGCGTCCACCGACTTCCCGGCCGAGGCCGACTGGGCCCGCGCACCGTCGCTGGTGGACGGGGCGGTCGGCCTGGACCTGACCGCGCAGTCCTGCTCGCTGCGGTACTGGCTGGGCGCGGTGCCCCAGGGCACCCTGCGCGGCCAGGTCCTGGGCCACGCCGACAGCGTCCGCCCGCACCGCGTCACCGCCGAGCCCGGACCGCTGAACACGGCGCTCACCCAGGAGCTGGCCTTCCGCTCGATCGCGGAGGAGAAGGCCACCCGCGCCATCGGCCACATGGTCGCGCTCGCACCCGACAACGAGACCCTGGAGTTCTACGCCACCCAGCTCCTGGACGAGGCGCGGCACGCCATGGTCTTCCGCAGCCACCTCCTCCAACTGGGCGTACCCGCTGGCGAGTTGTGGCGGACCGTCGACCGCCTGGCGGCCGCTGACCGGGACGCGATCCTGGTGCCCCTGGAGGAGTTCGGGCTGCGCGTACTGCGCGAGGAGCGCGACTTCATCGGCGGCGTGGTGGTGCTGACCGTCCTGGTCGAGGGCGTCCTCGCCCCGGCCGCCGAACTCAGCGAGCGCAAGTGGCGCGTCTTCGACCCGGCCGCCGCCGACATCGAGCGGGGCGCCGGGATCGACGAGATCCGGCATCTGACCGTGGGCAGCTCCATCGTGCGCGAGCACCTGCTCAAGCACCCCGAGGACCGCCGGCGCATCCAAGAACTGATGCGTGAGGGACAGGAGTTGTGGGACCGGCTGCCCGCACTCGCCATGCAGCGACGCCGTGAGGAGCTGTTCCAGCAGGGCATCGAGCGGCACGGCGACGTACTGGGCGACTACGAGGCCTGGCCGGGGCGCCGGCTGGCGGACACCACCGCCGAGGAGCGCATCGCCACCGGCCACGACTGGGCGCAGCGGATGATGCGCGCCCGCCTGGCCCACATGGGCCTGGAGGAGGCGACGGCATGACCCACCCCGACGACGGTACGGGCACCCCGCGCGCGGTGGTCCGCGACATCACGGACACCCCGGCGCGGCAGACCCCGCCGCCCGACTACGAAGAGATCACCCGACTGGTGCGCGGCGCCGGGCTGATGGACCGGCAGCCCGGCTACTACCTCTACAAGATCGCCGCGAACCTGGTGCTGCTCGCCGCCGCCTGGACCGCGTTCGTGCTGCTCGGCGACAGCTGGTGGCAGCTGGCCGTCGCGGCGCTGCTCGCCTTCTGCTTCGCCCAGACCGACCTGGTGGGCCACGACGCGGGACACCGGCAGATCTTCCGCACCCGCAAGGCCGGCGACGTGGTCGGCTATGTGCACGGCAACGTGCTCACCGGCGTCAGCTTCGGCTGGTGGGTGGGGCACCACACCCGGCACCACAACTACCCCAACCACCTCTCCCTGGACCCCGACATCCTGCGCCGCCAGGTGATCTTCACCGCCGAGGACCGCAGCAAGCGCACCGGCGCCGCGGGCCGGTTCATCGTGCGCCACCAGGCGTGGATGTTCTACGTACTGATCATGATGGAGGGGCTGCGGCTGCACCTGTCCGGCTATGTCGCCGCCCGCAAGGGCGCCCTCAAGCGCAACCAGGCCCTGGATCTGGGCCTCCTCTCCCTGCACCTGGCCGCCTATCTGGCCGCCGTCTTCCTGGTGCTGCCCCCGGGCAAGGCCGTCGCCTTCCTCGCCGTGCACCAGGCCCTGTTCGGCTTCTACATGGGCCTGCTGTTCGCGCCCAACCACAAGGGCCTGCCGGTGCGCGACGGCGAGAAGGAGGAGCTGGACTGGATCACCCGCCAGGTGGTCACCTCCCGCAACCTGCCGCCCGGCCTGGTCACCCACTTCTTCTACGGAGGGCTCAACTACCAGATAGAGCACCACCTCTTCCCCTCCATGCCGCGCCGCAACCTGCACCGCGCCCAGCCGCTGATCAAGGAGTACTGCCTGGGGCACGGACTGCCCTACGCAGAGGTCCCCGTCCTGCGCTCCTACCTCGATGTCTCCGACCACCTGGGCGAGGTCGGCCACCAAGTGCGCGTCCTGCAGCGCCGGGACGCCGCGCAGCGGCAGAACGCAGAGGGGCGGCAGGACACGGCGGGGCGCCAGGACACCGCCGGGGTGAGGCCATGAGCCGGGCGGCGGTGCTGCGCGGGCTCGGCACCTGGCTGCCGCCCCGGGTGGTCACCAACCACGATCTGGCGGCCGAACTGGACACCACCGACACCTGGATCCGCAGCCGTACGGGCATCGGCAGCCGCCATGTCGCCGACGCGGGCACGGCCACCTCCGACCTCGCGGTCGAGGCCGGGCGGCGGGCCCTGAAATCCGCGCAGGCCGACGGCGCGGACTGCGTGATCGTGGCGACCACCACGCCGGACCGCAGCTGCCCGGCCACCGCGCCGCTGGTCGCCGCCCGCCTCGGCCTGGGCACCCCGGCCGCCTTCGACGTCTCGGCCGTGTGCACCGGCTTCCTGTACGCGCTGGCCACCGGCGCCGGGCTGATCGCGGCAGGCCTGGCCGAACGGGTCCTGGTGGTGGGCGCGGACACCTTCTCCAGCATCCTGGACCCGCTCGACCGCTCCACCCGGGCGATCTTCGGCGACGGGGCGGGAGCGGTCGTCCTGAGCGCGGGGGAGAGCGAGGAACCCGGCGCGCTGGGCCCCTGGGACCTGGGCAGCGACGGCACCGGCAGCGAGCTGATCGCGGTGCCCTCGGGCGGCTCCCGCGACCCGTTCCGCGCCGCCACCGCCGCGGCGGCCGACCCGTACTTCCGCATGGCGGGCAAGGCCGTCTTCCGGCACGCCGTGGAGCGGATGGCCGACTCCGCGCTGCAGGTGGCCCACCGGGCCGGCTGGCCCGCGCGGAGCGTGGACGTGCTGGTGGCGCACCAGGCCAACCTGCGCATCCTGTACGCCGTCGCCGACCGCATGCGCCTGCCCAGGGAGCGCTGCGCCGTCAACGTCGACCGGGTCGGCAACACCGCCGCCGCCTCCATCCCGCTCGCCCTGGCCGACGCGATGGCCGACGGCTCGCTGCGCGGCGGCCACCGCGTGCTGATGACGGCCTTCGGCGGCGGCCTGGCCTGGGGCTCGTGCGCGGTCGACTGGCCCGAGCTGGTGCCCGTATGAGCCACCCGGGCACCGCCCAGGGTCCGCCCGCCGGCACCGGCGCCGCCCACCGAATCCGGCACCGGCCGCCCGCGGACGCGTGCCCCACACCTCGCCAACACGAACAGGAGAACACCCGATGAACGAGATCTACGAGCGCCTGGTGGGCCTGCTGGTCAGCGGATTCGGCCTGGAGGCCGCCGAGCTGGCCCCCGAACGGACCTTCAGTGAGCTGGAGATGGACTCCCTGGCCCTGGTCGAGCTGGGGCTCACCGCCCAGCAGGAGTTCGGCGTGCCCATAGGTGAGGAGGACATCCGGCCCGCGGACAGCATCGCCCAGGCCGCCAAGGTCATCGAGGCCAAGCTGGTGAGCCTGGCATGAACCGGGACCACCGGCCCTTCGACGCCGCGGTCACCGGCATCGGCATGGTGACCGCGGCCGGCACCGGCACGCGCGCGGCCTGGGAAGGAATCCGCGCGGGGGCGGCGACGGCGGCCGGTCCGGTCCCCGAACTGGCAGGAATCCCGGCCGACTTCGGCTGCGCGGTACGCGACTTCGCCGCGGCGAGCCCCATCGAGCGGCGCAAGGCCTGGCGGCTGGACCGCAGCAGCCAGTTCGCCCTCGCCGCCGCCGAGGAGGCGCTGGCCGACTCCGGGCTGGACCCCGCCACCTGGGACGGCGCCCGCGTCGGCGTCGTCCTGGGCAGCGGCATCGGCGGCGCCGCCACCTGGGAGAAACAGCACCGCACCCTGCTCACGGACGGGCCGCGGCGCGTCTCCTCGCTCCTCATCCCGATGCTGGCGATCAACATGGCCGCCGGGTACGTGGCCATGGAGTGCGGCGCCCGCGGGCCCAACTTCGTCACCTGCACCGCCTGCGCCTCGGGAACCACGGCCGTGGGCGCCGCCCGCGAACTGCTGCGCAGCGGCGCCTGCGACGTGGTGATCACCGGAGGGCACGAGGCGTGCCTGGTGCCCTCCATCATCTGCGGCTTCGGACAGATGGGAGCGCTCTCCGCCCGGCGCGGCGAACCGGCCGCCGCCTCCCGCCCGTTCGACACCGACCGCGACGGCTTCGTGCCCGCCGAGGGCGCCGCCGTACTCGTACTGGAACGGGCCGGTGCCGCCCGCGCCCGCGGCGCCCGCATCCGCGCCCTGGTCAGCGGCTACGGGGCCGCGGCCGACGCGTACAACGCCACCGCTCCCGACCCCGAGGGCGCCGGCGGCGAACTGGCGCTGCGGGCCGCCCTGGCGGACGCCGGGATCGGGCCCGCCGACGTGGACCACGTCAACGCGCACGGCACCGCGACGCCGCTCAACGACCTCGCGGAGGCGCGCCTGATCCGCCGGGTGCTGGGGGAGCGGCCCGCCGTCACCTCGGTCAAGGGTGTGCTGGGGCACGCGCTGGGCGCCGCCGGGGCGATCGAGGCGGCCGTCACGGCGCTGACCCTCCAGGACGGCGTCATCCCGCCGACGGCCAACCTGGACAGCCAGGACCCCCGCATCGAGATCGACGTCGTGGCCAAGGCCGGGCGCCCCTGCCGCCCCGAGGTCGCGGTCAGCAACTCCTTCGGCTTCGGCGGGCAGAACGCGGTGCTCGTCCTCACCCGTGCCTGACGGACGGCGCGCCGCGGGGCCGCAGGATCTGCTGGAGCTTGGCGCGCAGCGCGTCGCCCGGTTCCAGGCCCAGCTCGTGGGAGAGGCGGTGCCAGGTACGGCGGTAGACGTCCAGGGCCTCCGCCTGCCTGCCGGACTCGCACAGCGCCGTCATCAGCTGCTCCACGAACCGCTCGCGCAGCGGGTAGCGGACCGTGAGCTGTTCCAGCCGGGGCACGATGCCGCGGTGCAGCCCCAGGGCGAGCTGCGCGTCGAAGAGCCACTCCTGCGCGGTGAGGCGGGTCTCGGTGAGCCGGGTCCTGGCCAGCTCGCAGATCATGCCGCTGCCCGCGTCCATCAGCGCGGGCCCGTGCCAGCAATCCAGCGCCCGGGTGAGCAGCGCGACGGCTTCCTCGGGGCGTTCCGTACGCAATTTCTCCGCGCTGACCACCAGTTGGCAAAAGCTGATCGCATCCACCTGCGATTCGGGCAGCGCCATGCTGTACCCGGAGTGCGAGGTGCCGATCAGTGCCCGCCGGGCCTCTCCTCCGGTTTCCCCGGTGCCGGTGGCGATGATGCGCCGCAGCCGGGCCATGTGCCCGTGCAGGGAGTTCTCCGCGTCCAGCGGGAGCTTCTCCGCCCACAGCTCGTCGATCAATTCCGTGCGCGGCACCGTGCGGTTCGCGTGCAGTGCGAGTACCGCCGTGATCGCCCGCAGCTTTTCGCCGGGTATTCTCAAGGGGCGGCCCTCTTCCAGCAGTTCGAGCGGACCCAGAAGTTTCACCTGCATAGGAAGCTGTCCCTTCGCTCCGTTGTGCCCTCGCGTCACAAAGGACGCCGTACGGGCTTTTGCGGTGCGGGCGCTGGAATGTAAAGGTGTGGCCGCCGGGTGGGCGCTGCTCGACCGGCTGTGAATGTGCCGTGTCCGTGCACCGCCGGACTCTAGTTCTGGCCATGGCAGAGGGTCAATACTCGGCCGTTTACTGGTATGTGACCCTCCGTTATGAACACCCAGCGTTCCGAGGGGACGCTGCTGGGTAGGGGGCCGGGGCGAGGCGGTTGATCTCAGCGGGATTTCAGGGTGATCCGGGACAATGGAATTCGGTGAAGGATTCCCGCAATTGCCCAGAACGCCGTCGGCCGCGGCGGACCATAATCCTGTGCGAGGTTGTCACCCATGGCGAATGCGAACGCCCCGGCGGACGTGGGGACCTCACTCACCGGCGCCCTGGCGCACTGGGCCGCCAGGCTGCGCTACCAGGATCTGCCCGAGCGGATATCCGCGTACGCCACCAGCCAGCTCATCTCGCACCTCGCCGTGATCCGGGCCGGCGCGGCCCACCCCCTGGGCCGCACACTGATCCGCGCCTACGGGTCACCGGCCACCGCCGACCCCGACCGGGCCGCCTACGTCCTGTCCGCGCTCTCCGCGTGCCTGTACCTCGAGGACAGCATGTACGTCGGCCATGTCTCGCACTCCACGGTCGGGGTACCGCTCGCCTACCGGCGCGACCAACACCTCACCGGGCAGCGGCTGCTGGCCGCGATGGTCGCCGCCAACGAGTGCGCCGCCAGGGTCACCGCCGCCGCCACCCTGGGCCCCTTCCGCGGCCAGACCGCCTCGCACGCCCAGCTCGTGGGCGCCGTGGCCGCCAAGCTGCACGGCGCGGGGGCGCCCGCCCGGCAGTGGGTCCACGCCTGGGGCCTGGCGCTGGCCGCGCCGCCGTGGTCGCTGCGCCGGGCCTTCCTCGGCAGCGACGCCAAGGTGCTCTCGGCCGCCGTACCGGTACGTACCGCACTGGACGCCTGCGCCGGGGCGGCCGCCGGGCTCCAGGGCGCCGAGGACATCCTGGAACACCCCGGCGGACTGCTGGCCAAGGTCGCCGAGGTCGCCTCGCCCGAGGTGGTCACGGCGGGGCTGGGCACCCGCTGGCACACCGAGACGCTGTCCTTCAAGGTCCACCCGGCGGGCGCCTACGTCGACGCGGCCATCGACTGCGCCGGCGAACTCCACCACCGGCTCGCCGCCGAATCCGCCGTATCTGCCGCATCCGGCGACTCGCACGGCACCGCGGCCCGGATGGCCGAGGACATCGAGGAGGTCGTGGTCAGCGCATCGCGGCTGACCATGGCCATGGACAAGGAGGCGGCGCCCTACCTGGACCGCGAGCGCTCGGCGATCCTCGCGCTGAACCTGTCCGTCGCCTACAACGTCGCCACCGCCCTGGTCACCGGCTCGGTCACGGCCGAGGACCTGGCCGAGCCGGCCACCGCCGACCCCGCGCGCTGGGCGCTGGCCGCGAAGGTCAGGCTGGAGTACGACCGCGAGCTGAGCCGCCGGCTGCTGGGCGCCACCGCCCCGCTGGGCGAGGCGCTGCGCCAGGCCGAGGGGCGCGCCCAGGAGTGGCTCACCGACTTCGCGGGCGGCCGGGCCGTGGGCGGACTGTTCCCGCCGGGCGGCCCGAGCGCCTCCTTCGAGAACGCCACCAAGGCGATCGGCGCGGGCATCACCGTCGTGCTGCGCGACGGCCGCAGGCTGAGCGCCGCACGCGGCCACGCGGCCGGTTCCGCGGGCCCCGAGACCCGCCGCGGCCACCGCGCCATCGCCCGGGGCAAGCTCGTGGCCACCGGCGTGCCCCCCGACGTCATCGACACCCTGGAGCACGCCCCCGACCTGTCCGCCCGCCAACTGGACGCCGCGATCAGCGCGGCGCTGCTGCCGTGACGGCCGACGCACCGCGCCCGCGCCTGCGCACCATCAACTCTTCTGTCCCGCACGGCACCTGCGCAACGCACGGCGAAAGGATCGGCCCCATGGCGCCGCGGCAGCACGTACGGGCGGCCTTCTTCGACGTCGACGAGACACTGATCTCCGTCAAGAGCATGTTCCGCTTCCTGCGCCACCACCTGGCGGCGACCGGCCGCCCGCCGTCCGCGTACACCGAACTTCTCGACCACTTCCGCTCGCTGGCCGCGGCCGGGGCCTCCCGCGCCGAGCTGGTCCGCGTCTACTACCGGCTGTACGCGGGCCAGCCCGTCGCGGAGCTGGCCGCCCAGGGCCGCGAGTGGTTCCGGCACGAGCAGCGCGGCGGGCGGCTCTTCCTGCCCGCGCCCCTGCGGGCCTTCCGCGGCCACCACCGCGCCGGAGACCTGACCGTACTGGTCTCCGGCTCCTTCGCGCCCTGCCTGGACCCCATCGCCCAATGGCTGGGCGCCGCACGGGTGTTGCGGGCCAGGCCCGAGAGCGTGGACGGCTACTACACCGGGGAACTGGCCACCGCCATGATCGGCCACGACAAGGCCACCGCCGCCCGCGGCGTGATGCGCGACCACCGGATCCCGTGGTCCCGGTGCTACGCCTACGGGGACCACGCCTCGGACCTGCCGCTGCTGCGGGCCGTCGGCCACCCCGTGGTCGTGGGGAGGGACCCGCACCTGAGCGAGCACGCCGCGGCGCACGGCTGGCCGCGCCTGCCCGGCGTGGAGGACGGCGACGCAAACCCGCCAGACGGCCGCCCCGCCGCCTGCCATCATCGATCCGCTTCGGACCACGACGCGGCAGGCCCCCTCCCGCTGCCCCGTACCCGCCACACCCTCCCGTCCGATCCCCAGCAAGGAGCTGTCGGCATGACAGAGCCCCATCCGTACGCGGCCGAGGCGAGCGACCCCCATCTGCTCGCGCCCGGCGACGGCGCCCGGCTGCTGTCCGGCGCGCCCTGGAAACGCCTGGTGGTCATCGGCGACAGCGGAGCGGAGGGCGTCACCGAAGAGGTCTCCGGCTACCGCCATCTGACCTGGGGCGAGCGGTTCGGCGCCGAACTGGCGCAGGTCGTGCCGGGCCTGGTCTCCCTCAACCTGGGTCGGCGCAACCTGTGCGCCGCCGAGGTGCGCGCGTCGCAGCTGGCGCCCGCGCTGGAATTCGGCCCGGACCTCGCCGTCGTCTTCTGCGGCGGCAACGACCTGCTGCAGCGCACCTTCGACATCGACGCCACCGAGGCCGAGGTGACCCACATCGTGCGCGCACTGCGCGATGCCGGCTGCACGGTGGTGACCTCCGGCCTCTTCGACATCACGGTCTCCCCGTACGTCGCCGAGCGCTACCGCACACCCATGAGTGAGCGGATCGCCGCCTGGTCCGAGCGCACCCGCCGGCTCGCCGCCCGGCTGGGCGCCGTCCACCTGGACCTGCCGCGGCACCCGGCGGGCACCGAGGAGATCTTCAGCACGGACGGCCTGCACCTCAACGCGCGCGGCCAGGCGATCCTGAGCGCCGAGATCGTGCGTGCCCTCGCGGCGCACCTGCGCGAGCGCTGAGGGGAGCGCGCGATGGAGGACGTAGGGGAGTGGGTGCGGGCCACCAAGGACGACATCCGCCGCCTGGGCGGCTCGTTCATGAAGAGCCCCGAGGCCCGGCAGGCGGCACAGAAGCTCCAACTGCACGGGTACGCGCACTACTTCGGGGGCCGCTCCGGGGTGCTGGGCCCGGCGGGCCCCGAGGTGGTGGCGGCCGTCTTCGGCTTCTTCCCGGCGCAGTTCGTCGCCCGCCACCACCGGGCGGCGCCGACTCCGGAAGCGGCGCGCGGGGCCGCGCTGGGATACGTCCGCTGCGCGCACCGCTGGGGCCGCCGCTGCCTGGCGGGCTTCGAGGGCGCCGAGCGCCTGGCGGAGCTGCTGGAGTACGCCGTGGACCGCGCCGAAGCCCCCGGCCTCGCCCTGTTCGCGGGCTGGCGCGCCCTCCCGCTGCCCGACGACGCCCCGGCCAGGGTGGCCCAACTCGCCCATGTGCTGCGCGAACACCGCGGCGGCCGCCATCTGACCGCGGTCCTGGCGGCCGGCCTGAGCCCCGTCGAAGCCGTACTGACCCGCGACAACGGCCCGGCCCGCGCGGCCTTCCTGGGCTGGCGGCCGCCCCACCCGCCCCTGAACGCCCACACCTACGCCCGCCGCGCCGCAGCGGAAGACCTGACGGACACGCTGACCACCCCCGCCTACACCGCGCTGACCCCCGTCCAGCGCGACGAACTGGCCCGCCTGCTGCATACCGCCACCGCCCTCGCCCTGACCCGCCACCGCGCCACCACGACAGCCCGGCAGCCCGCCGCCCGGTGACTCTCCGGCCAGCCCCCTTATGAAGTGCCGGGCCCGGCAGGCGAGTTGATACGCCCCGCGTAGCGGGAGGGGCGCAGCCGCCCCGTCAGCGCCAGGAAGGCGACGAAGGCACCCATGGCGATCCAGCCGGGCCAGCCGTTGATGCCCATGTGCAGGGGATCCAGCGCGGCCTGGGGGTCGGCGAACTGCCGGACCATCGCCATGCTCACCGTGCTCGTGAACGCATGGCCGAGGACCGCGGGCAGCACCGAACCCGAGCGCAGCCGCAGCCAGGTGAAGACCGGCATGGCCAGGACGCAGCTCACCACCATCGCGGGCACCGACACGTACCAGGGGTGACCCGGGTACTGCCCGCCCATCAGCAGCGTGGGCAGATGCCACAGCGCGAAGGCCGTTCCGGTGAGGACGTACGCCCGCAGCAGGCTCGCGCGGCCCTCGTCGCGTACCAGGCGCGGGAAGAGATAGCCCTGCCAGCCCAGTTCCTCACCGAAGAACAGCGGCAGCGAGATGAGCATCTGCAGCACGGCCGCGGCCGCCCACGGGCCGAGCCCGCTCCACCACACGCCCGCCAAGGGGTAGTGGCCCGCGAGGGCGGAGAGGGCCAGCGCGGCCGCGGTGAGCCCGGCCGGGACCGCCAGGGCCAGCAGGCAGGCCCGCAGCCCGCGGCCCCAGGGCTTCGGCCACCGAAGGGCCAGCGCGTCCCGTATCCCGCTGCCGTACTCGACGAAGCGGACGGCGAGCACCGCGGCGAGGGCCGGGGCGAACATCGCCGCCGCGATACACGTCTCCGCCAGCGAAGCGGCGTCCTCCCGGGCGTCACCGCGCTGGTAGCCGTCGAACAGGAGTGGCGACATCGCCACCCACATACCGACGTAGGCCACGCCCAGGTAGACCAACAGGCTGTGCCGCCGATGCGCGAGCGGAAGGGACCGGGCAAAGATCGTCATGCCGGGGACGCTACGGGGCCGGGCGGCGCCGCAGAATCCGGCTGGGTGCAGCTTGCGGTGGGGGAATGCCCCAGCGGCCGTACGGGGGTTATCCCCAGCAGCCAAGGCCGCTGGGCCGGTTCAGACCCCCGTCACCAGGCGCGCCGCGAGCCGGCGCAGGATCAGGGCCGTCGCGAGCGCGTGGCCGCGGCTGTTGAGGGTCGGCGTGGCCGTGCTCCACAGGGCGTGGCCGGTGCGGCAGCGCGGCAGATCCACGTAGACCGCGCCGTGCCGCAGGGACACCGCCTCGGTGCGCTCGGCCAGGAAGCGGGCCCGGGAGCGGGCCGTGGCGGCGGGTGCGGCCGCCTCCGGAGCGGTGGTCTGCGGCGCGCCCAGGGTCACCACCACACAGCCGGTGTCCCGCAGCGGGGCGATCATGCGGCTCAGCTCGGTCTCCACGACGTACGCGTCGAAGCACTCGCCGCGCATGTCCGTGCCCCCGCACGCGATCACCGCCAGATCGGGCTTGAGGGAGAGGGCCTTGGCGAGCTGCCGGGAGCGCACATCGGTGGCCAACTGGCCGCGCCGGCCCAGGTTGATGTACGCCAGCTGCGGCTGGGCGCCGCGCAGCGCGTCCGCGACCCGCTCCGCCCACGGCGTGGGGTCGAAGCCCGCGACATGGTCCCCGCAGCCCTCGGCCGCGCCGTCCCCGACCACCACGAAGCGGCGCCAGGGGGAGCGGGCCAGCAGCCGCCGGCCCTCGCCCTCGTCCAGACAGTACGGATCGGTGACCTCGGCGGACGGCGCGGGCACGGTGGCCGCGGGCGCGGCCCGCAGGTCCTTGGGTGGGCGGTTGCGGTTCGTCATGTGCCGGATATGCCCAACGTCTGCGCGTCGGGACCCGACCAGTCGGGCACGTCCTCGATCCGTACCACCGCCGTCGTCCAGCAGTAGCCGATCCCCACCCCGAGCAGCAGCACCAGGTCACCGGGGCGCAGCCGGCCCGCCTCGAAGAGGTGGGTCAGCCCGGCGAACTGGTCGCCCGCGCCGAGGTGCCCGGCCCGCCGCCCCCAGTCCCACAGCGTCCGGTCCAGCTCGATCTTCAAGGGCGCCAGCAGCTGCCAGCTCAGCAGCGGCTTGCCGAGGTTGGGCAGCACGATGTGCGCCATCTTCGACAGATCGCTCCCGGCGTCGGCCAGGACCTGCTCCACGTTGTGCACCACCCCGTCCGACAGCCGCTCCACCACCTGCAGGAAGCCCTCCTTCTGCGCGAAGCGGATCTTGCGGCCGCGCAGGTCCAGCGGCTCGCCGTCCAGGTGCGGGGCGTCGGTGAACCCCCGTTCCGTATCACGGTAGAGCGACTCGAAGGTGGGGTCGGAGGAGGTGTGCGTGGCCACCACCCGGGCCGGGCCGCCGCCGCGCGCGAGCACCAGCGCCGTCGCGCCGTCCCCGAAGGCCAGCCCCAGATCACTGCTCCACCGGTCGAAGCCGGGCCGGCAGAACCGGTCGCCGGTGGTCAGCAGCGCGGCGCTGCCCGCGGGCCCGGCCAGCAGGTACGGGATCGACAGGTGCAGCGCGGCCATCCCGCCGTCACAGGCGTGGTTGAGGCCGATGGACGGCGCCTGGCCGCCCAGGACGTGCTGCTGGACATAGGTGGCGGGCGTCCACAGGTCCTCGCCCTGGTGGTAGGTGTGCGCGTGCAGCAGCAGCGCGATCTGCCGGGCGTCGCGGCCGCTGCGGGCCAGCGCCTGCCGCCCCGCCGACACCGCCATCTGCACCGCGCTCTCCCCCTGGGAGGCCAGCGCGGACATCAGCTCGTTGTCCGTGAACTCCTGCGGGGAGTACCGCCCTTCGGCGACCGCCAGCTCGGCCGGTTCCGGCGGCGGCAGCCGGGTCCCCAGCCCGGCGATGAAGATGTCGTTCCAGCGCACAGCTCTCCACTCCCTCGATGGATGGCCTGCCGGGCAGCCCGCTCAGGCGACCGGCCGTTCCTGAAGTCCGAGCACCATGTGCGCCAGGTTCTGGATGGTGCGGAAGTTCTCCGAGCGCATCTGCTGCGGCGGCACGGCCACACCGAAGCGCTCGCGGATGAAACCGACGAGCCGGGTGGTGTTCATGGAGTGGAGAATCCCCCACTCCAACAGCGGGGAGGTGGAGGTGAGTTCGGCCGAGGCGTCCCCGTCCAGGAACTCCTCGCGGATGTGGCGTTCGAGTGCGTCCATGACCGAGGTGAGATCCATCGGGTGGTGGCTGCCTTTCGGTTGCGGTGGCTCTGGTACGCGGTGGCCCGTGTCCAAAGCGGTCTTTACGACGGGCGGGTGGCGGCCGGGCGGGCCGCGGTCCGCAGCAGGACCCTGCGGTCGGTCTTGCCGTGGAGCGTGCGCGGCAGTTCGGGTACGGTCCGCAGCGCGTCGGGGATCATGTAGCGGGGCAGGAGCTCGGCGCAGTGCCGCTTGATGGACAGCAGCCCCGGCGGGGTTCCGGCGGGCACCACCACCGCCACGATCCGGGCGGCCGGGCCGGCGCCGTCCACCAGCACGGCCACCTCGCCCACCCCCGGGTGGCGGGAGAGCGCCGCCTCGATCTCGCCCAGCTCCACCCGGTGGCCCCGCACCTTGACCAGGTGGTCGCGCCGGCCCACGAAGTCGAAGCCGCCGTCCGGCCGCACCCGCACGATGTCACCGGTGCGGTACGGGCCCTGCTGCGCCGGCCGGCCCCAGTAGCCGGCCATCACCGTCGGCCCCGACACCAGGAGTTCGCCCTCCTCGCCGGGCCCGGCCCACCGCTCGTCCTCGGTGAGCGCCCACACCCGGTCGCCCGAGCACGCCCGGCCGATGGGCAGCGGCGCCCCCGCCAGGATGTCCCGCGCGCCGACCTCGTGGAAGGTGCACACATTGGTCTCGGTGGGCCCGTACAGATTCAGGAAGCGGACGCCCTTGAAGTGCTCGTACAGCCGCGCCAGATGCTCCATGGCGAACGGCTCGCCCGCGAAGACCAGCGCGCGCAGATCCTCGGGAGGCGGCGCCTGGCACAGGCCGCCGTCGCGGAGCATCAGGACCAGTGCCGAGGGCACCGAATACCACACGGTGATCCGCTCACCGGCCAGGAAGTCGCACAACTGCCGTGGCGCACAGGCCATTTCGGAGGGGATCAGATGGACCGAGGCGCCCGCCAGGAAGGCCACGTACAGATCCAGGACCGACAGGTCGAAGCTGAAGGGGGCGTGGTTGGCGAACCGGTCCTGGCGCCGCGCCCCCAGTTCGCCCGCCGCCCACCGGATGAACGCCAGGGCGTTGCCGTGGGTGATGCACACGCCCTTGGGCTCGCCGGTGGACCCCGAGGTGTAGAGGATGTACGCCAGGTCGTCCGGGCCCGCGGGCGCCACCTCCGGCGGGCCGGGCGGGGCGCCCGCGGGAACCCCGTCGAGCAGGTGCAGCGGCGGCATGTCGGCGCCGCAGGAACGGAGTTGACCGGCGCGCCGGGAGTCGGTGACCAGGAGGCCCGCGGAGCAGCCGCGGGCGATCAGGGCGGTGCGCAGCGGCGGGCTCGCCGGGTCCACCGGCACATAGACCGCGCCCAGCCGCAGCACCGCCTGCATCACGGCCACCGCGGCGGCCGACTTCTCCATCCAGATCGTCACCCGCTCGCCGCGGCACACCCCGCGCCCGCGCAGCTCGTGCGCCAGCACGTTTGCCGCCCGGTCCAGTTCCGCGTACGTCAGCGCCGTACGGGCGTCCGCCACGGCCAGGTCGCCGCCCGCACGCCGGGCGCTGTCGCACACCAGTGAGGCCAGGTTCACAGCCCGATTCCCTTCGCGACGATCTCGTGCTGGATCTCGTTGGTGCCCGAGAAGAGCCGGGTGGGCAGCACATCGCGCAGCACCTGCTCAAGGCCCTCGTCGGCCAGATAGCCGCGCGCCCCGAAGATCTGTACGGCGTCCAGCGCCGCCTGGACCGCGGCGCGGGACACCGCGAGCTTGGACAGCGCGCTGTCCACCGCGTCCGGCTGCGCCGTGTCCAGCCGGAAACAGGCCCGGTACAGCAGCAGCCTGGCCGCCTCCAGCTGGAGCTTCATCTCCACGATGCGGTGCGAGACGGCCTGGAAGTTCGCGATCCGGTGGCCGAACTGACGGCGCTCGCGGGCCCGGGCCACACAGCGCTCCAGCACCCGGTCCAGCAGCCCCACATAGCCCGCGAACAGACAGGCCCGCTCCCAGGCCATGGAGTGCTGGAAGACCGCACCGCCCTGGCCCTCCTCGCCGAGCAGCGCCGAGGCCGGCAGGCGGCAGCGGTCGAAGCGGACGGCGGAGGCGCGGCAGGTGTCCAGCCCCATCTTCGCCAGCGGCTCGCCGACGGTGAGACCCGGTGTGCCGCGCTCGACGACGAAGGCGGAGATGCCCAGGAACCCGGCGCTCGGGTCGGTCACCGCGTAGGTGACGAACACATCGGCGTCCGGCGCGTTGCTCGCCCAGGACTTGACCCCGCTCAGCACGTACTCCTCGCCCTCGCGCACAGCGCGCGCCGACAGCGCGGAGCTGTCCGAACCCGCCTGCTCCTCGGTCATGGCGTTGGCGGCGACCAGCGTGCCCGCGCACATCCCCGGCAGCAGCCGCGCGCTGACCTCCTCCCGCGCGAAGGCCGCGATCGGCACGGCGCACGCGAAGAGATGGGCGCTCGCCGCGAACACCAGCCCGGTGTCCGTACAGCCCCGCCCGAACGCCTCGATCAGATGCGCGGTGTCCAGCGCCGTCCTGCCGCCCCCGCCGTAGCGCGCCGGGACGCAGGCGCCCAGCAGCCCCAGCCCGCCGCAGCGCCGCCAGGCATCCCGCAGATCGGACTCTCCGGTGGGGAACCCGGCCTGACCGCGCGGGAGTTCACGCGGCGGGAACTGTTTGCGTACGGCCGCGAGCATGTCGTCGTACTCCTCCTGCTGGGCAGGCTGCCAATCCAGAAACATCTGACCTCGCTGTGGCTGGGGTACGGGTGGGTGCGGGGCGGCCGGCTACCAGGCCACGGGCAGCTCCTCGATCCCGCCCAGGTGCGCGTGGGAACGCCAGCGCAGCTCCTCGAAGGGCACCGCCAGCCGCAGATCCGGACAGCGCGCCAGCAGCCCGCCGAGCGCGATCTCCAACTCGGCGCGGGCCAGCGCCGATCCGACGCAGAAGTGCGGGCCGAAACCGAAGGCGATGTGCGGGTTGGCGCTGCGGTGCAGATCCAGGTGGTCCGGGTCGGGGAACACCGCGGGGTCGCGGTTGGCGGTGCTGATGGACGCGATGACCGCGGTGCCCGCCTCGACGGTGCCACCGCCCAGCTCCACATCGGCGGTGGCGATCCGCAGGAAGGAGCCGTCGCCCGGCTCGTTGAGCCGCACCAGCTCCTCCACGGCCTGCGGGAGCAGCGCCGGCTCCTCGCGCAGCTCCTTGAGCGCCGCCGGGTTGCGCAGCAGCGTGACCACCGCGCCGCCCAGGGCGGTCACCGTCGTGTCGTGCCCCGCCAGCAGCAGGATCACCCCGAGGCTGACCAGCTCGTTCTCGGTGAGCGCGCCGTCCGCCTCGCGGGCCTGCACCAGGGCGCTGAGCAGGTCCTCGCCCGGCTCGCGCTGCTTGGCCCGGATCAACTCGGCCAGATACGCCCGCATGTCGTTGTTGGCCCCGGCCACCTCCGCCGGCGGGTACTTCGCGTACGACACGAAGCGATCGCACCAGCTGCCGAACCTGTGGTGGTCGGCGTACGGCACCCCCAGCAGATCGCAGATCACCTTCAGCGCCAGCGGGCGGCCCAGCACCTCGTTGAGGTCGGCCGGCGGCCCGCCGCGCTCCATCTCCTCCAGCAGCGCCGTGACCTGCGCCTGGATCGCCGGGCGCAGCTGCTCCACCCGGCGCCGGCTGAACTCCCGGTTGACCAGGCCGCGCAGCCGGGTGTGCCGGGGCGGGTCGATGCTGATGATGCTGTCCTGGTCGGGCTCGGCGACCTGGGAGCGCGGCGCACCGGGCTCGAAGAGGGCGTCGCGGCTGAACCGCGGGTCCGACAGCACCGTGCGCACGTCCTCGTACGCCGTCACCAGCAGCGCGGAAAACCCCGTGGCCAGGGTGACCGGACAGACCGGTTCGGTGCGCTGGAGCTCGCTGTACTGCGCCGGCGGGTCGGTGACGGTCGCCCGCGGCGCGGGATAGGTCAGACGGGATGGCTTGGACGACATGTGCGGCAGGCCTTTCGCCGGGCACCGGACAGGCACGCTCAGAAGGTGAGTTGGCGGGAAGGTGCTCCCGATCCGGCGCGTCCTCCGGGCCGGCGGTTCCGCGGTGCCGGCCCGGAGGCCCCGCGCCGCTGCTACGGTCGCAGCCGGCGGTGAGACGTCGCTGAGATCTCCCGGAGAGGCCTATACGTCCTGCCGCCCGGCCCACAGGTACTGCAGGGCGTAGGACCGCCAGGGGCGCCAGGCCTCCGCCCGGTGTTCGGTCAGGGGCGGGCGGCGGTGGGCGGCGCGGCTGCCCAAGTCCACGGGCAGGAAGACGTCCGGGTCGCCCAGGGCCCGCATCCGGATGCGGGCCGCGGTGTGCGGCCACAGGCCCTCGACCTTGAGCAGTTCACGGGTGGCCTCGTCGCGGTCGGCGCCCGGGTCCAGGAACACATCGCCCGCGGTCAGCGCGGTGGCCAGCCCCCGCAGCACCTGCCCGCGGGCGTCGGTCCCGGCCCGGTCGACCGGTTCGGCCAGGTCGGCCGGGGCCCGCTCGGCCAGGGACGCTGCGGTGGGGAAGGTGTGCGTGATCCGCCCGGTCTGCCGGGCCAGCGGCGTGCCGTAGCGCTCCACCAGCCGCGCCGCGTCCCGCCGGGCCCGCTCACGGGGCACGCCCTGCCCCAGCACGGCCCGTACCGCGTACTCCGCCGGGTCCGCGCAGCCCGGCACCCGGCGGCCCGGCGCGCGCGCCACCAGCGGCGCCAGCAGCGGGTCCTGGGCCAGCACCTCGTCCACCGCCCGCGGGTCCGCGTCCAGGTCCAGCAGCCGCCGGCAGCGCTGCACGGCGACGGCGAGATCGCGCAGGTCCCGCAGGTGCAACTCGCAGCGTACGAAACCCCGTTGGTCATCGGCCCCGGAGCGGGGGGGCCGGCGCCCCCCCCCCGCCCCCTTGGCGGCGTCGACCGCGGGGCCGTCGACGGCGTCGGGTGAGACGCCGACGACGGCGGTGCCGTGCGGGAGCACCAGCGACCTGCGGTAGACGCCGTCGGCGTACTCCTCGACGCCCGGCACCGCCTGCGCGCCCAGGTGGGCCAGCAGCGCCGGCAGATCCAGCGGCGTACGGTAGGGCAGCCGCAGCACCACACCGCTGCCCCACGGCTGCGGGGCGGCACCCGTGCGCGGCCGGCGCGGCGCCGCGCGCGTCCGCAGCTCGGTCGGGGTGAGCGCGAACACCGCCCGCATGTTCTCGTTGAACTGCCGGATGCTGGAGTAGCCCGCGGCGAAGGCCACCTCGCTGACGAGCAAGTCCGTGGTCTCCAGCAGCATTTGGGCGGTGCGGGCGCGCTGGGCGCGGGCCAGCGCGAGCGGACCGGCGCCCACCTCGGCCACCAGCTGCCGCTGGAGCTGGCGCTCGCTGTAGTTGAGCCGGGCGGCCAGCCCGCTGACCCCCTCCCGGTCCACCAGGCCGTCCGCGATCAGCCGCATCGCGCGCCCGGCCAGGTCGGCACGGCTGTTCCACTCCGGCGAGCCCGGGGTCGCGTCCGGGCGGCAGCGTTTGCAGGCCCGGAACCCGGCGGCCTGCGCGGCCGCCGAGGTCCGGAAGAAGCGCATGTTCACGCGCTTGGGAGTCATGGCGGGGCAGGTCGGGCGGCAGTAGATGCCGGTGGAGGCCACACCGATGTAGAGCAGCCCGTCGAATCGGCTGTCCTCGCTCAGTGCGGCCCGGTAGCAGAGTTCCTCGTCCGGCATCGGTCCGCCGGGGCCCCGCCGCCCGTCCGGGGGCCTGCGGGCGTCAGGGGTGTGCATCGCGGGGTCCGTCCCTTCGTCAGTGCGCGCCGCGTCCAGGTCGGGGACGCAGCCGGGCCGGAAGGCTCAGCGGGCCCCGGAAGAGGAACAGGTCCCGCTGCGGCGGGTCCTCTTGCACCAGTGTCATCCCCGGAGCCCGCCGCAGCAGCGCCCGCAGCGCCACATCCATCTCCATACGGGCCAAACGGGAGCCCGGACAGTGGTGCGGGCCGTTGCTGAACACCGGATGGCGCGGGGCGCCCGGCGCGCGCCCGCAGTAGCGCCGCAGGTCCAAGCGCCCGGGGCCGGTGAAGGCCGCGGGGTCGCGATTGGCCGCGCCGGGCATCAGCACGATCCCGTCGCCCCGCCCGAAGCGGCGGCCGCCCAACTCCCGCTGCCCAAGCGCCACCAGTGAGGCCGGGATCATCGCCGCGGCGCCCGCGCCCTGCACCGCGCGGGCCACCAGCAGCACCGGCGGACTCGGCGCCAGCGCGCACAGTGGCGACGCCGCGGTGAACACGCCGACGCCGCCGGTGTACAGGGCACGCCGCCCCATGACGTCCGCCAGGCGCCCCGCCGGTGCCAGCGGAGCGGCGAAGACCACGGCGTACAGGGGGATCACCCAAAACAGGTCGGCGACCGACGCGGACGCGAACGTCCCGCGCAAGTCGGCGACCGCGAGGTTGGCGATCGTGGAGTCCAGGATCGCGAGGAACATGGCGCCGCAGGACAGCAGCGCCACCACCGCACAGCCCGGCTGCTTGGCCGGTCGGTCGTGGGCCTGGGGCGCGAGAGCTCCTCAAAGGCTCGGTGGACAAGCACGACCGGCCCGGCTTCGCGGTCGCGGCACCGGTCGCGCTGTCGTGGGCCGGCTCGCGTTCGTGCGGCACCGGGTCGGCGCGCCTCCACGGCCGGCCCGGTCCCGGGAGTGCGGCATCGCAGGATGGCGGCCATCGTGACAGCGGCGCCGAAGCACTGTCTGGCGGCTTTCCGGCGCCAACCTCCCCGCCCGCACGGCTCCTTGGGCGGCGCCCGCGACCCTGCGGACGGCCCCCGGCGCGCAGCGCGGTGACGACGGTAAACCGCCAGCGTCACGGCGCCGGGCGTGACAGGATCGATCCTTGCCCGACGCTGTCCTTCCGTACGGCACGTATACGCACCGCCCCGTACGGAACCCCCGAGAGGCCGAGTCGCGATGGCACCGATCCCTGAGGTCCCTACGCCCCGCCAGAGCGGGGCGCGGCGATGAAGCGCGGGCGTGGCCGGGCGGCCGGGCGGCGGTGGGCGGTCGAGGAGCGGATCGTGATCGACGCGCCCGCCGAGCGGCTCTACGCCGAGATCGCCGATGTGCGGCGGATGGGACGGTGGAGCCCCGAGTGCCGCGCGGTGTGGGCGCGGCGGCGGCCGTCGGCGGTCGGCGACACGTTCGTGGGCCTCAACCGCAAGGGGCCGTGGGTGTGGTTCACGGTGTGCCGGGTGGTACGCGCCGACGCCGGCCGGGAATTCGCCTTCCGCGTCACCACCTTCGGCCTCCCGGTGGCGATGTGGGGCTACCGCTTCGCCGCCGATGGCAGCGGCACGGTCGTCACCGAGTACTGGGAGGACCTGCGCCGCGGGCGCGGAGCGCGCCGCGCCGAACTGCTGGGCCGCCTGTTCACCGGCACCCGCCCGGCCGACCGCCACCGCGTCAACCGGGCCGGTATGCGCACCACACTCGGCCGGCTCAAGTCGGCCGCCGAGGCGTGATGTTCGACCACGGCGGCCGGGGCGGGAGCGCCCCGCCGGGCGGGCCCGGCACCGCGTGGCGCCCGCACACCGCCGAGGGGCCCGGCGCGCGGTCGGTGGTGGTCGCGGGAGCCCGTACCCCCCTGGGCGGCCCGGGAGGCTCGCTGCGCCCGCCGCCGGTGCCCGAGCTGGGCGCGGTGGCCATCAGGGCGGCGCTGGAGCGCGCCCGGGTGAGCGGTGGCGAGGTGGACCGCGTCCTGATGGGCCACGCCGGGGCCAGGGGCGGTGACGACGGAGCCGTACACCTGGCCGCCGTGCGCGCGGGCCTGCCGCCCGGTGTGCCCTCCCACGCCGTGCGGCGGGTGCCGCCGGGCGGGCTGCACGCCATCGTCGCGGCGGACCGGCTGATCCGGGGCGGCGGCTGCGACATCGTGGTCGCGGGAGGCATGGAGTGCCCGGGCCCGGCCCGCCCGCGCCCCGCGGCCGGTTCCCCGCACGCCTGGGTGCCCGCCTTCTCGCAGGCCGTGCCGCCCGCCGTGGGCGGGGCCGCGGCCGTGGTGGTGATGCGCCGCTCCCTGGCCCAGCAGCGGCAGTTGGAGTGGCTCGCCGAGATCATCGGCCATGGCGTGGTGACCGGCCCGGAGGACGCCCGCTACTGGCTGCCCTCCCTGGCCATCCACCGGGCCCTGGCCCCCTTCCGGCTGCGCGGGCCCACCCTCAACGGCCCCGCCGCCGACGCCTCACTGGCCGCCGTGGTGGCCCGCTCCATGACCAGCCTCTCCGGGGCCCGCATCGTGCTCCACCTCCTGCACACCCTGCACCGCAAGGGCGGCGGCCTGGGCGCCGCCGGAGTGTGCGCGGCGGGCGGCAGGGGAGAGGCCCTGCTGCTGCGCACGGCCGCCTGCAGGCCCTGAGCGGAATCGTCGCGGCCGGTGCACCGCCGTGCCTGAGGGGTGCGGGCCCGTATGGATATGCGGCTCCGCCGCGTGGGCGCGACCAGCCCCACCGGCCCGCGGGGGTACGACGACACGTCCGGCGGAGCACTGAGCGGCGATCTCAGCGGCATCCCAGAACCGGCTGCGAGGGTGAGGGCGTGTACCGCTGTCGGGCGGGACCCGCTCTTCGGCGAGGGAAGAGGGAATGCGACATGCCCGGACACCGATGGGCCCGCACCGGCGTACTCATCGTCAACCCCGTTGCCGGAGGCGCCGGTTCGGAGCTGGCGCGGGAGGTGACCGACGCCTGCCGCGCCCGCGTCGAGGAGCTGGACGTGGTGCGCACACGGTGCCCCGGGCACGCGCGGGAGGCGGCGGCCAGGGCGTACGGCGACGGCGTGGACGTCGTGGTCGTCCTCGGCGGCGACGGCACCACCGGCGAGGCCGCCGAGGGCATCGCCCGCGCCCGGCTGCGCGAGCCGGGAGCCGCCGGGGCCGAGGCCACCGCCGTGCTCAGCCTCCCGGCGGGCACCGGCAATTCCTTCTACCGCGAGATCTGGTCGGACCGCCCCTGGCGGTCCGCGCTGGCCGCGGCCCTGGCCGGGCCCCGCCCGCGGGTGCGCGGGATCGACCTGGCCCGGATCGTGGAGAGGGACACCCTGGTCCTGCTCGGCGCCTGCTCGGGACTGGTCGCCGAGGCCCTGGCAACGGCAGCCCTGCTGACCGGAGTCGAGGGCAGGGAACGCTACCGGCGGGCGGTGGCGCTCACACTCCGGTCGTTCGCGCCCTACCCGGGCAGGGTGACCGTGGACGGCGTACGCGTCCACGAGGGCCCCGCCGTCCTCGCCAACGTCGGCGGCGGGCGCTACCGCGGCGGAGGGTTCGAGGTCCTGCCGCGCTCCGTCCTCGACGACGGCCTGCTGGACGTCTGCGTCGTCGGCGGCGAGGCGGACCTGGCCACCCTGCCGGGCCTGACCGCCGAGGGCCGCCACCTCCATCTCCCCGGCACCGTCTACGCACGGGGCCGCCGCATCGTCCTGGAACGCACCGACGGCCGCCCGCTGACCTTCGAGCACGACGGTGAGCTGCCCGGCGGCCCGGCCGAGAGCTACACCCTGGAAGTACTGCCCGACCTCCTGCCCGTCCTCGCGCCACGGACGTGACCCGCGGCCCGGGGCCAGGCGCCGAGAGCAAAGGACCGCACATGAGCGACGCCGGCGCCCCCAACGGGGCCGCGGTACCCGACACCCCTTCGACCACCGCGAGCTGGACCTTTCCCACGGCCGGCGACACCCACTTCAGCTGGGAGTACGACACGGGCCGCGAACGGCTGCTGAGCCTGTACCAAAAGGGCAAGGACAAGCAGTGGGACAGCACCAAGCGCATCGACTGGTCCCTGGAGGTCGACCCGTACGACGTGCTGGGCACGCCCGAGAACACCCTGGCCCTGTACGGCTCCCGGCAGTACGCCAAACTCGGCACGGCCGAACGCCGGGAGATGCGCCGGCACATGGCCGCCTGGGAGTTCAGCCAGTTCCTGCACGGCGAGCAGGGCGCCATGATCTGCTCGGCGCGCATCGTGCAGTCCGTACCGGACATCGACGCCAAGTTCTACGCGGCCACCCAGGTCATGGACGAGGCCCGGCACGCCGAGGTCTTCGCCCGCTTCGTCGGCGAGAAGATCGGACTGGACTACCCCATCAACCCTCACCTGAAGTCCCTGTTGGAGGACGCCCTGAACGACTCCCGCTGGGATCTGCCCTACCTGGGCATGCAGGTGCTCATCGAGGGCCTGGCGCTGGCCGCGTTCGGCATCCTGCGCGACCGCACCGACAAGCCGCTGCCCCAGCAGATCCTCGCCTACGTCATGCAGGACGAGGCCCGTCATGTGGCGTTCGGCAGGATGGCGCTGCGCGACTACTACGCCCAGCTCTCCAGTCGCGAGATCGCCGAGCGCGAGGAGTTCGTCATCCAGGGCTGCCATCTGATGCGGGACCGCTTCCGTATGCAGGAGGTCTGGGAGCGCCTGGGCTTCGACATGGACGAGTGCATGCGGTACATGAACCGCGGGCCGCGCATGCGGGCCTTCCGCTCGCTGCTGTTCGCCCGCATCGTGCCGTGCGTGAAGGACATCGGGCTGTGGAGCCCGGCCGTGCGCCAGGCCTACGACGACATGGGCGTCCTGGACATGGCCAAGGGCGATCTGCTCAAGCTGATGGCCGCCGACGAGCGCCGGGCCGACGAACTGGACCGCGAGCGCTGCGAGCTGAGCGCCCGGGTCGCCGAGGTCCAGGAGACGATCGGGCTGGGCGCCGCGGCGGTGTGAGCGCGGCGCCCGAGGCCGGGCCGGGGTTTTCCGGCGGGCCGCCGGGCTACTCGCCGTAAGCGGCCACCGCACACCGCGGCGGCCACCGCCGGCGGGCCGCCCCGGGCCCGCGCCCCGTTCCCTGGAGCCTTCATGTTCCGTGCCCTGGCCGATGTCCTGCGCACCATAGGCAGCACCCTCGCGGCCGTCGTCACCCTGCCGTTCCGTGCCCTGGCCCGCCTCTTCGGCGGGGCCTCCCGCTCGCGGCGCTGACCGTATCGCCGCCCGCCGTAGAGTGGCCCGTCCATCAGTGCGTGCCCGCGGCCTCCCCGTTGCCCGGGCACGCCTGCTCCAGATCCCTGCGCAGGTCACGGGCCCGGCGCCGGTCGCCGGCCGAGGCGCGGGTGATGTCCAGAAAGATCTGGTCGATCACCGGCCACGTGTCCGACACCGCCCGCTTGATGCGTACCGACGCCTCCTCGACCCGCGCGCTGTCCAGGCCCGCCTCCAGGTCGATACGGGCGGCCAGCAGCGTCGAGGCCGTGCCCAGCCGCATCGTGGACAGCGCCGTCACCGCGTCGATCTCCGGCTGCACGGACAGGAAGTCCAGTACCTCGCGCCGCAGTTGAGGGTCGGCGGCCTCGCCGATGAGGTGGTCCCGGGACCGGGCCGCCAGCCGGTAGGCGACACAGACCAGCAGGACGGCGATGCCCAGTGACGCCCAGCCCTCCCACGAGCGCGCGCCGGTGGCGTGGTGCAGGCCGACCCCGCCGAGCGCCAGCAGCACACCCAGTACGGCGGTGCTGTCCTCGGCCACCACAGTACGCAGCGAGGGGTCGGCCTCCCGGCGCAGATAGCGCACGGCGCCCAGGCCACGCTCCCGGGCCTGTCCGCGTACCTGCACCAGGGCCTTGATGAGCGAGGCGCCCTCGAACACGAACGCCGCGCCCAGCACGAGCAGGGGGACGACATACCCCTGCGGGGCCGAACTCCCGCCCTCGCGCAGCGCCTGGACGCCTTGGTAGAAGGAGAAACAGCCGCCGGTCACGAAGATGCCGACGGCGGCCAGCAGCGTCCAGAAGAACCGTTCCTTGCCGTAGCCGAAGGGGTGGGCGGCGTCCGGCGCGCGCCTGCTGCGCTTGAGCGCGGCCAGCAGGAAGACCTCGTTGAGGCTGTCGGCGACGGAGTGGGCGGCCTCGGAGAGCAGCGCGGGCGAGCCGGTGACGATCCCGCCCGCCGCCTTGGCCAGGGCGATCGCGGCGTTGGCGGCGAGCGCCACCAGCACCGTGGAGCGGGTACGGCGGTCCGCGGGACGGCTGTCGGGCGGGCGCTCACCCTCGGGCGGGGCGTCGTGGCGGCGCGGGGCGGGCGGTACCTGGGGCATCCGCACCAGGTACCCGCGCCCGGCCACGACAAGCGCCTGCCGGCCCTGCGCAGCGGCGCGTCGGCGCACCGGGGCGCGCCGAGGAGCGAGGGCCGGCGCCCTCGCGCGCCCGCTCAGCTCGGGTGGGCGTCCCGGTCCTCCCACAGCGCCCGGCGCAGCGCGTAGGCGTCCGCCATGCTCGCCCGCGCGGCGAAGGTCCGTAAAAACGCGTCCACGGCCCGGTCGTCCCCGCGGCGCGCGGAGGCGACGATGCGGGAGATGAGGACCGGAGTGGAGGGCAGCGTGCCCCTGCACTCATCCATGCCAGGGACCCTAACCGCCACCCTGCACGGCTGAGGAGCGTTTCCGCGCCATTTCCCGCCCGGCGAACGGCGGCGCGCCGCCGTACCGCCCGCCGCCTGCGCATCCGCCGTCGCACCGGCAGCGACAGACGCGCGGTGGCATGTGCAGAGTGCCAGGCCACTGGGCATATCCCTGACAGCGTGCAGCGAGTGTCATTGACGATCCGCAGCAGTCGCCGCCGTGATCTGTGCCGGTCATTTCCGTATGCGTTGCCGACAGCCGGCGCAGGCGGGCTGCGTGGCTGGTAGGAGTGGATGGACCTGTCATGACCGTAGAGCGACAGGAGGGCCCATGCGTCCGGCTCGTACCACCGGGTGGCTGGCGCTCGCGCTGGCCGCGGGAGCGGCCGTCGCCGTCACCGGCCTGGCGCTGAAGGAGAGCACCGCCGTGGCCGGACTGCTGCTCATCTGCCCGCTGCTGGCCGCCACCCGCCTGGACGGCGCGCGCACCGCAGCGGTGTGCTGCTACGCCGTCCTGCTCGCGGTCCTTTTGGGCCTGCACACCCACGGCTACCGGGGATACGCCGACCCCGAAGCGCTGCTGCGGCCTGCCGTACTCGTCCTCGGCGGAGCGTACGCCACCTGGACGGCCCGCCAACGCACCACGGGCGACCACCAGTTGACCGAGGTGGCCACGGCGGCCCAGCGCGCCATCCTGCACCCCGTCTCCTTCCGCATAGCGGGCGTCTCGGTGTGCGCCCGCTACCGCTCCGCCGCCCCGCAGGCCTTCATCGGCGGTGACCTGTACGCCTTCGCCAACACCCCGACGGGGCTGCGCATGCTCATCGGCGATGTGCGCGGCAAGGGGCTGGACGCCGTACGGCTGTCCGCGGAGGCCATCCGGCTGTTCCGCGACTGCGCCTACACCCAGCCCGACCTGCCCTCGGTGGTGCGGGCCACCGACGAGCGGCTGGCCACGGAGCTGGAGGAGGAGGACTTCATCACCGCGCTGTTCGCCGAGTTCGCCCCCGGCTGCGTACGCCTCGCCAACTGCGGCCACCACCCGCCGCTCCACCTGCCCCTCGCGGGCCCGCCGCGCCTGCTCGCGCCGCCCGTGCCCACCACCCCGCTGGGCCTGCGCCCCGCCCCCGACGTCCAGGAGAGCGACCTGGCCCCCGGCGACCGGCTGGTGTTCTACACCGACGGGCTGGCCGAGGCCCGCAACCGCCGCGGCAGCATGTTCGACCTCGGCCTCCTCCAACTGCTGTGCGCCCGCGGCAGGTTGGACGCCGCTGCCGACGCGGTGCTGACCACCCTGACCCGGCACACCGGAGGGGCCCTCAACGACGACATCGCCCTGATCCTGGTGGAGGCCGACCGTATGCTGCGCCCGCAGCGGCCCCGTTCCCCCGTCTCCCAGGACAGACGGCCGCCCATCGGCCGCAGATGATCCGGCCCGCCCCCGTCACCAGCCGGGCAGCACGAAGACCGCCCACGTCACCACGGGCGCGCCCGGCACGATCACCAGCCCCCACAGCGCCAGCTGCCTGAAGACCCGCTCCCGGTCGGTGTCCGGCGCGTTGGCCGTCACCAGTGCCCCGCTCGTGGAGAACGGCGAGGCGTCCGCGACCGAAGCGCAGATCGCCAGCGCGATGACCAGGGCCACCGCACCCACCTCGCCGCCCAGCAGGAAGGGCACGGCCAGCGGGATGAGCGCCCCGAGGATGCCCGTGGTCGAGGCGAACGCGGAGACCACCGCCGCCAGCAGACAGATCAGCAGCGCCCCCAGCAGCGCGGACGGGATCGCGGCCACCCCCTCGCCGAGAGCGTCGATGGTGCCCATCCGCTCCAGCAGCCCGACGTAGGTGACGATGCCGCAGACCAGCAGCACCGTCGGCCAGGCACACCGCTCCACCGCGCCCTTCGCCGAGCGCGGCGAGACCAGCGAGAGCGCCGTGGCCACCCCCAGCGCCGTCACACCGACGTCCAGGCGCAGGAAGAGCACCCCGGCCACCAGGGCCAGCAGGCCCAGGAGCGTACAGACGCGGGCGGTGTCCAGCGGGACGGCCACCGGGGGAGCGGCGTGCCCGGGCTGTACGGCATCGTGCACGGCGGCCGGACTCCCGGCCCCGCCGGCGGCCGGGCCGGTGGCCTCCCGTACCGCGCCGGCGCGCACATCGGCCCGGTGCACCGCCAGCGGCTCCCCCTCGCCGCCCGCCGCGGACGCCGTCGGCAGTCGCCGCCCCTTCAGCCGCCTGCCGCCGAAGAGGAAGAAGGCGACCAGGCACAAGGCCACGTTGAAGAGGAACGAGCACACGAACAACAGGCCCGGATCCGTGGGGAGTTCATTGCGCCGCAGCACACCGTTGGTGATGGTGCCGAAGACGCCGAGCGGTGAGAAGCCGCCCGCGCTGGCCCCGTTGACCACCATCAGGCCCATGAGCGTGGGGTGGATCGCATACCGCCGGGCCAGGCTCATGCCGATGGGGGCGACGATGGCCACGGCCGCGGGCACCACCGCGCCCATCGCCGTGAGCAGGGCCGTGATCAGGAACATCACCCACGGGACGGGGGCCACCCGCCCCCGGGCGGCCCGGGTGGCCTGCTGCACCAGCCAGTCCACGGTGCCGTTCCTCTCGGCCATCGCGAACAGCAGCGTCACCCCGACCAGCACCACGAACAGATCCCCGGGAAAGCCGCCGAAGACACCGTCCGCCGACTCCCCGGCGACGGTGGTGCCCACGGCGAACGCCGCCACGATGGCCAGCGCGCCCAGGTGTACGGGAAAGGCCGTGCCCAGGGCGAAGACCGCGACGAGCGCGCCGATGGCGATGACGTGATCCGACACGAGTCTTCCCCGCCTCAGTCCGTTGGTGCCCGCATCTGCGTGAGCGGGTCCGAAGTCTCCGGCCCACTCGTCGCGCTCAGCCGCCCGCGCCCGGCCCCGCTCCCCGCGCGTGCCCCAGCGCGGCGCCCAGCGTCTTGGCCGCCTCGCCGACCAGCGCGCCCAGCACCGCGCGCGACTGTTCGGTCATCCGGCTGCTGGGCACATTGATGCTGATGCTGGCGACGACGCGCCCCGCGGCGCCGGGCACGGCACAGGCCACCGCGCTGACATCGCTGCGCCACTCGCCGTCGTTGGTGGCATACCCGCGCTCGCGGATCGCGGCGAGCTCGTCCAGTAGGCGCCCGGGATCGGTGATCGTGGTGCCGGTGAAGCCGGGCAGCCGTCCGGCGATCTGCCGCCGCACGTCCGCCTCGGGCCACGCGGCCAGTACCGCCTTGCCGTTCGCCGAGGCGTGCAGGGGCAGTTGGATGCCCAGCGGCAGGATGATCCGTACGGCCTGGGAGGTCTCCAGGCGCTCGATGAGCACCACCTTGTCGCCCTCGGGCACGGCCAGGTGCACCGTCTCGTCCGTACGCCGCCGCAGCTCTTCCATGACCGGCACCGCCACATCGCGCAGGCTCAGCTCGCCCGTGGCGTGCCGCCCGACGTACAGCGCCTTGGTGCTGATCATCCAGCGGGTGCCCTCGCCGGCGGCCGGGAGGATCCAGCCCGCCGTGTGCAGGGTGCGCAGCGCGCGCTGCACGGTGCTCTTGGGCGCCTCCATCGCACGGGCCAGTTCGGCGACCCCGATGGGCTGCCGGGTGGCGACCTCCTCCAGGACCCGCAAGGCCGTCAGGACGCTCTGCATCCGTTGACTCCTCCCTGGAGGGCGCCTACGCTCCACTGTGCCACAGGACGGTACTGCGTGCCGTAACACGGCACAAGGCCAAGGGAGTTGAACCCTGGTGCCCCATCGATCCGGCCGCCACTTCCTGCAGATCCCCGGCCCGACCAACGTCCCCGACCGGGTGCTGCGCGCCATGTCGGCACCCACCATCGACCACCGCGGGCCCGAATTCGCCGCCCTGACACGGCAGGTGCTCGACGGCCTCAAGCCGGTGTTCGGCACCCGGGGCCCCGTCGTCACCTTCCCGGCCTCCGGCACCGGCGCCTGGGAGGCCGCGCTGGTCAACACCCTGAGCCCCGCGGACCGGGTGCTCTGCTTCGAGACCGGCCACTTCGCCACCCTGTGGCAGCGCATGGCGCTCGGCCTCGGCCTGGACGTCGACTTCGTGCCCGGCGACTGGCGGCACGGCGTGGACCCCCAACTCCTGTTCCGCAAACTGGAGTCGGACACCACACACGCCGTCAAGGCCGTCTGCGTGGTGCACAACGAGACCTCCACCGGCGTTACCAGCCGCCTGCCCGAGATCCGACGCGCCATCGACGCGGCGGGCCACCCCGCGCTGCTGCTGGTGGACACCGTCTCCTCGCTCGGCTCGATCGACTACCGGCACGAGCAGTGGAAGGTCGACGTCACCGTCGCCGGGTCGCAGAAAGGCCTGATGCTGCCGCCGGGACTGGGCTTCAACGCGGTCAGCGACAAGGCCCTGGGCGCCTACCACTGCGCGACACTGCCCAAGGCGTACTGGGACTGGGGGCCGGTCATCGCCGCCAACGAGGACGGCCACTTCCCCTCCACCCCGGCCACCCACCTGCTCTACGGGCTCCAGGAGGCGCTGCGGATGCTCGCCGAGGAGGGGCTGCCCGCCGTCTTCGCCCGGCACGCCCGGCACGCCGAGGCCACCCGAACCGCCGTACGCCACTGGGGACTTGAAGTGCTGTGCGCCGACGAGCGGGAGCACTCCGGCTCGCTGACCGCCGTTCTCGTGCCCGACGGGCAGGACGCCGACGCGGTGCGCGCCGCCGTCCTGGAACGCTTCGACATGTCGCTGGGCGCCGGGCTCGGCAGGCTCGCCGGGCGCGTCTTCCGCATCGGCCACCTGGGCCACTTCAACGACCTCATGCTGGCCGGCACCCTCGCGGGCGTCCAGATGGGGCTCCAGCTCGCGGGCGTCCCCATCGACCCCGGCGGGCTGGGCGCCGCCCTGGACGTCCTGCGGCCCGAGCCCGCCACCACACCCGCGGGAGAGCGGATATGACCGCGAACGCCACCGAGGCGGGTGGCGGCCTCGCCCGCCACCTCGCACGCGAACTTGACGGCGAGGTCCGCGACGACGACTACACCCGCCACCTCTACTCCCGCGACGCGAGCATGTACGCGATCACCCCGCTGGCCGTCGCCTTCCCGCGGCACGCCGGGGATGTCGCGGCCGCGGTCACGGTGGCCGCGGAGCACGGCGTCCCGCTCCTCCCGCGCGGCGCCGGCACCAGCCTGGCCGGACAGACCGTCGGCCCAGGCCTGGTCCTGGACCTCTCCCGCCACCTGCACCGCATCCTCGAACTCCACCCCGGGGGCCGGACCGCCCTGGTCGAGACGGGCGTCGTACAGGAACAGCTCAACCGGGCCGCCGCCCCGCACGGCCTGATGTTCGGCCCGGACACCTCCACCGCCAACCGCGCCACCATCGGCGGAATGATCGGCAACAACTCCGCGGGCAGCGGATCGATCCGCTACGGCATGACCATCGACCACATCCGCGCCCTGGACGTGGTCCTCGCCGACGGCAGCGCCACCCGCCTGGAGGAGGTCACGGAGGACGAGCGCCTGCGCCGCGCCGCCCTGCCCGGCCTCGAAGGCCGCATCCACCGCGAACTGCCCCGTATCGTGCGGCACAACGCCACCGCCATCCAGGAGGGCTTCCCGCTCCACTGGCGCCGCTCCGGCGGCTACCGCCTGGACCGGCTCGCCCGCCCCGGTACCCCCTTCGACCCGGCGAAGTTCGTGGTCGGCTCCGAGGGCACCCTCGTGGTGGCCACCCGCGCCCTGGTCGACCTGGTGCCCCGGCCGCGCCGCACCGCCATCGCGGTGGGCCACTTCACCTCGGTGGCCGCCGCGATCGAGGCCACCACCGACGCCCTGGCCTGCGACCCGGCCGCCGTCGAGCTGATGGACCGGATGATCCTCGACCTGTCCCGCCGCAAGATCGCCTACGCCTCGCTCGGCGGCCTGCTGACCGGCGACCCCGAGGCCCTCCTGTTCGTCTCCTTCACCGGCGAGGAGGAGGACGAACTCGACACCAGACTCTGGCAGTTGACCTCCCTGTGGAAGCGCCACGGGCACGGCTACCACACGCTGCGGGCGGACACCCCCGAGCGGATCGGCCCCCTGCTGGCCGTACGCAAAGCAGGCCTCGGCCTGTTGATGGCATCCGGGCACGGCACCCGCCGCCCGCTCGCCTTCGTCGAGGACACCGCCGTCGACCCGGCTCAACTCGCCCCGTACACCCGCCGCTTCCAGCAGGTGCTGGACAAGTACGGCATGACGGCGGGCTTCTACGGCCACTGCTCGGTGGGCTGTCTGCACATCCGCCCCTTCGTGGACCTCGCCGACCCCGCCCAGGTCCGTGCCATGCGCGCGGTCGCCGAAGAGATCAAGGACCTGGTCGCCGAGTACGGCGGCGTCAACTCCAGCGAGCACGGCGACGGCCTGGCCCGCAGCGAGTTCAACCGGCAGATCTTCGGCGACGCGCTGTACGAGGCCATGCGCCAGGTCAAGCACACCTTCGACCCGGACAACCGGCTCAACCCGGGGAAGATCGTGGACAGCCCGGCGATGACCGACCACCTCAAGGACGCCGTGCCCGCCACCGCCCCCGAGCCGCGCACCCACCTCTCCTTCGAGGTCGTCGGCGGGATGCGCGCCGCCGCCGACCGCTGCATGAACATCGGCCTGTGCCGCAAGACCGGCAGCGGCGTGATGTGCCCCTCCTACATGGCCACCCGCGAGGAGGAGCACTCCACCCGCGGCCGGGCCGGTGCCCTGGTCAAAGCACTCTCGGAGCCCGACCCGCGGGCGGCGCTCGGCGATGCCCGGCTGCGCGAGATCCTCGATCTGTGCCTGATGTGCAAGGCCTGCAAGAGCGAGTGCCCGCTGGGCGTGGACATGGCCGCACTCAAGAGCGAGACCCTCGCCCAGCAGCACGAGACGGACGGAGTGCCGCGGCGCTCCAGGGCCTTCGGCGCGATCCGGCGGCTCAACCGCCTCGGCGCCGCCACCGCCCCCGTGTCCAATTTGGCGGCCCGCAGCCGCCCGCTGCGCCGCCTGCTGGAACGGCACCTGGGCATCACCGAGCACCGCCCGCTGCCGGAATTCGAACGCGACCACCTCATCCGGTGGTTCCGGCGCCACACCCCACCGCCCGCCACCGGCTCCCAGGGCCAGGTCACCTTCCTCGCGGACTCCTTCACCACCTACACCGAACCGGCCGTCGGCCGCGCCGCCATCGAACTGCTGGAGCACGCCGGATGGCGGGTACGGCTGGCCCACGACGGCTGCTGCGGCCGCGCCGACATCTCCAAAGGGCTGCTCAAGGACGCCCAGGACAAGGCGTTCAAGCTCGCCCACCGCCTGTGCGAGACCACCGAACCCAGCTCCCCGGTCGTCGGCTGCGAACCCTCCTGCCTGATGACCCTGCGCGATGAGCACCCCGCCCTGCTGCCGCACGACTCGGCCGTACGGGACATCGCCGGCCGGGTGCGCCAGATCGAAGAACTGCTCACCGAAGCCGTCGACGAGGGGCGGCTGCGGCTGCGCGAGGACTCCTGGCCGGCCGGACGCCGCCTGCTCTACCACGGCCACTGCCACCAGAAGGCGGAGGTCGGCACCGCGGCCACCCTGGCGCTGCTGCGCCGCATACCGGGCGCCACGGTCGAGGAGGTGGACGCCGGGTGCTGCGGGATGGCCGGGTCCTTCGGCTTCGAGAGCGAGCACTACGACCTGTCCATGGCCATCGGCGGCGAGCGGCTCTTCCCCGCCGTCGGCGCCGAACCCGATACGACCGTGGTGGTGGCCGGCGGCGTCTCCTGCCGTCAGCAGATCCTGCACGGCACCCGGCGCACCGCCTGGCACCCCGTCCAGCTCGTCCGCGAAGCCCTCGGGAAGGGAACACCCGCATGAACTCCGCGTATCCGTGCACGGCAATGTCGACATTCGAGCCCGTCCGGGCAGGTGGCTGATTCGGTACCCCGGTGCGGAATCCGTCGCTGGTGAGCGCGGTGCCCCCGGCACGCCACCGATGGATTTCCGCCAGGTTTCACACTGCTCCCCTGTAGTTCACAAATCACCCATCACCATGTGTCACTACGACGTGCAGGGTGCGGGGGAGGAAACATCTGCGCCGAGCGGCGTCGGGAACAGGTGCGCCAGGAGAGGCCGGCGCGCCCTCTCGTGGGAGGGAAGAACAGATGAGGCGCTCGGCAAGACTGGGAGCGATTCCGGCAGCAGCCCTGCTGGTGTCGCTCGCCGTGCCCGTGTCCACAGCGGCCGAGGCACCGGCCCCGCGCATCGATCTCAAAGTGCTGGTGGTGAACGACGGCGGGCCCGCCACCGCGGCGATCGCCGCCGAACTGGCCGGCGCGGGAACGCCGTACACCACCGTCGATCTGACGCGCACCGACCGACCGGTGATCAACGCGGCGTTCCTGGCCGACACCGTCAGCGGACGGCCGCGCGCCAAGTACCAGGCCGTCGTACTGCCCAACGACAACCCCTTCGGGGCGGGCTCGGCGGAGATGGCGGCGCTGGCGGCGTACGAGAAGAGCTACGGCATCCCGCAGGTGGACGCCTACACCTACGCCCGGCCCGACGTGGGCCTGGAGCCCACCACCAACGGCGGGTACAGCGGATCGCTGGACGGCACCAAGGCCGCGGTGACCGCGGCAGGAAAGGCGGGACCCTTCGGCTATCTCGAAGGCGAGCTGCCCTTCGAGGACAACTCGCCCTCCGTACCGGAGAGTTACGCCCATGTGGCCAGACCGGTGGCCGGTGCGGACTTCACCAGCTACGTGGACGCGCCCGTCCCCGGCACCGCCAACCGCGGCTCACTGGTGGGGGAGTACCGCCACGACGGGCGCCGCGAACTGGTCGTCACCTTCGTCTACAACCAGCACCAGCAGCAGTTCCGGCTGCTGGCCCGCGGCATCGTGAGCTGGCTGACCCAGGGCGTCCAGCTCGGCGCCGACCACAACTACTTCGCGGTGCACATCGACGATGTCTTCATGGCCGACGACCGCTGGAACAGCGAGCTGAACTGCACCCCCGGCGACGTGGACTGCCCCGGCCAGGGCGAGGGCGACCCGATCCGGATGACCGCCGCCGACGCCCAGTACGCCGACCAGTGGTCCAAGTCCAAGGGCTTCACCATGGACATGGTCTTCAACGGCGGCGGCAGCGAGCTCTACAAGCAGGAGCACGGCGGCCAGGACCCGCTCACCGACCGGCTGGCCGCCGACAAGAGCACCTACCGCTGGGTCAACCACACCTACAACCACCCCTTCCTGGGCTGCGTGCAGGACGTGAGCACGGTCCCGTGGCAGTGCGCCAAGAACGCCGACGGCAGCACCCGCTACGTCACCCGGGCCGAGATCGCCGCGCAGATCGCCGACAATCGCACCTGGGCCCAGCGCGCCGGACTGCCGCTGAACACCGGCGAGTTGGTCACCGGTGAGCACTCCGGACTGCGCAGGCTGCCGCAGCAGCCGGACGACAACCCCAACCTGGGGCCCGCCCTGCGCGACAACGGCGTCTCATGGCTCGCCTCGGACCGCTCCCGCGAGAGCGCCCAGCGCCCCGTCGGCCCCGCGCTGACCGTGCCCCGGCACCCGATGAACATCTTCTACAACGTGGGCCGGACCGCCGAGGAGGTCGACGAGTACAACTGGATCTACACCCGCAAGGCCGACGGCGGCAGCGGGCTGTGCGAGACCGCGGGCAACTCCACCTGCCTGGACGCGCCCCTGGACACCACCACCGGCTACACGGACTACATCGTGCCGCTGGAGACGCGGATAGCGCTTGGCCACGTCCTGGCCAACGACCCGCTGCCGCACTACATCCACCAGTCCAACCTCGCCGAGGACCGGATCGCCTACCCCGTGATGGACCGGATCCTGGACACCTACAACGCGCTGCACGCCGCCGACACCCCGCTGGTCAACCTGCGCCAGAAGGACATCGGCGTCGAACTGCGCAACCGCGCCGCCTGGAGCACCGCGGTCAAGAACGGCCGGGTGAGCGCCTACCGCATCGGCAACGCCGTCACCGTCCAGGCCCCCGCAGGGGTACGCGCCACCGCCACGATGCCCACCGGCACCCGCCAGAACCTGCTGATCGGCACCGCGCCCTTCGGCACCGCCTACGCCGGCGCCACCTCCGGCTGGGTCGCCCCCGGCTCGTTCCAGGACCGCATCAGCCTCACCCTCCCGGCCGCCGCCACCGCCGCCACCGCCCCCACGGACACCACGGCCCCCGACCCCGTCCAGTCCCCGGCCCCGACCATGCCCCAGCCCGAGGCACTGCGCCGCACCGGCTGAGGTGAGCCCCGAAAGGGGCGCGGGGAACTGCGTGGCCGGCCCTCACCGGCCCGCAAAGAGGTGCGTAAACGAACGACCCGGTGGGGGGGGGGGGGGGGGGGGGGGGGGGGGGGGGGGGGGGGG
>NZ_JBSIBZ010000290.1:0-227 GCF_058245575.1 Streptomyces sp. UF-297
GCGGTGTGCGCGGGGTTGGCTGGGCATCTGGGGGGTTCGCTGGGGGCGGTGATCCGTGGCGAGGGTGAGGTGTCCTGGCTGGGTGAGGGTCGTATTGACGAGACGGTGTGGGCGCAGTCCGGTCTGTTTGCGGTTGAGGTGGCGCTGTTTCGGCTGTTGGAGTCGTGGGGTGTGCGTCCGCAGGTGGTGGCGGGGCATTCGATCGGTGAGCTGGCGGCTGCGTATGT
>NZ_JBSIBZ010000291.1:0-226 GCF_058245575.1 Streptomyces sp. UF-297
ATTCGGCGGATGTGGTGCAGCCGGTGCTGTGGGCGGTGATGGTCTCGCTGGCCGCGGTCTGGGAGGCGGCAGGCGTCATCCCCGATGCGGTGGTGGGTCACTCGCAGGGTGAGATCGCTGCGGCGACGGTGGCGGGGATGCTGTCCCTTGAGGACGGTGCGCGGGTGGTGGCGGTGCGTTCGCGTGCGCTGTCGGGTCTGTCGGTTGAGGGTTCGATGGTGTCGGT
>NZ_JBSIBZ010000292.1:0-225 GCF_058245575.1 Streptomyces sp. UF-297
CTGAATCTCTGCGGGGACACCCCCCGGCACGTCCCCGACCGGCCGGATGGCGGCTCTCCCCCGGCGGTCCCCTCCGATGCACAAGGCCCTTGCCTCTTCGTCTTGTTGGTTGCCTCGGCGCACAAGTCGCGTCGGGGATCGGTGTCTCTTCTTTCCTTTACCCCCACTCGGGGGGAGCCGCCTTACCGGCCTGGTCGGGGACGCACCGGGGGGTGTCCCCGCAAG
>NZ_JBSIBZ010000293.1:0-212 GCF_058245575.1 Streptomyces sp. UF-297
CGCACCGCCACCACCCGCGCACCGTCCTCCAGGGACAGCATCCCCGCCACCGTCGCCGCAGCGATCTCACCCTGCGAATGCCCCACCACCGCATCGGGGATGACGCCTGCCGCCTCCCAGACCGCGGCCAGCGACACCATCACCGCCCACAGCACCGGCTGCACCACATCCGCCGAATCCAGCCCAGGCACACCCCCCACCCCGGCCAGCAC
>NZ_JBSIBZ010000294.1:0-209 GCF_058245575.1 Streptomyces sp. UF-297
GGATCAAACTCTCCGTGAATGCTTACCCGACTGCGTTTAATTAAAAACTGCGGGTGACACTCGCGTTGAGCGGAACGATCGAGCGGAATAGGCCCGACCGTTCACAGCGTCCTCGCTGTGTGTGCCTCCCCGAAGGGAGGGCTTTCAAAGGAACCTCGTCCCAGCTGATGCTGGAGACGGGGTATCAACATATCTGGCGTTGACTTTTG
>NZ_JBSIBZ010000295.1:0-201 GCF_058245575.1 Streptomyces sp. UF-297
CGGCACGTCCCCGACCGGCCGGATGGCGGCTCTCCCCCGGCGGTCCCCTCCGACGCACAAGGCCCTTGCCTCTTCGTTTTGTTGGTTGCCTCGGCGCACAAGTCGCGCCCGGAGTGGGTGTCTTTTCTTTCCTTTACCCCCACTCGGGGGGAGCCGCCTTACCGGCCTGGTCGGGGACGCACCGGGGGGTGTCCCCGCAAG
>NZ_JBSIBZ010000296.1:0-200 GCF_058245575.1 Streptomyces sp. UF-297
CGACGGCCAGGTCCTCGTCGCGCGCCCGCTCATCGTCACGGACCAGCTCGGGCTCCGGCTCCTCCACCACGACCTCGGCGACGTCGTCGACCGCAGCGTCCACCGCCGCCTCGGCCACGTCCACCGCGGCCTCCTCGACGGCCAGGTCCTCGTCGCGCGCCCGCTCATCGTCACGGACCAGCTCGGGCTCCGGCTCCTCC
>NZ_JBSIBZ010000029.1:0-86620 GCF_058245575.1 Streptomyces sp. UF-297
AGCACTTCCTGGCCTTCACCGCCATCGCCTGCAGCCTCATCTGCTACCGCAGACTCACCAAATGAGACGACGTCTAAGTGCGGGAGGCGGGGTCGTGCAGGGCGGCGAACGCGGACAGGAACATCGCGCGTTTGAGGACTCGGTTGCCGCCGCGTGGTGCGTGTTCGCCGTGGATCGAGGTGCCCGACGCCTTGGTGGTCGGGGCGAGTCCGGCGCAGGAAGCCAGGTGGGCGGAAGTGGGGAAGGCACTGCCGTCGCCAACGGTGACCAGCAAGGTGGCGGCGGTCCTGACGCCGACGCCGGGCAGCGACGTCAGGACCTGGGAAAGAGGGTGTGCCTCCAGCAGGGCGCTGATCTGCGCTTCTGTTGCCTGGCGTTGTTCGTGGACGGCGCCGAGCGAGCGGGCCAGCGATGGGATCACGATGTCGAGGGTGCCCGTGCCTGGGACCACGACAGTCTGTTCGTCGAGCGCGGTGAAGACGTCGTCGATCAGCCGCTTCGCCATCCGGGGCGCCTTGGGCCGGATCACCTCGACGAGCTTGCGCCGTCCGGCTTTTCTCAGCGCGGCCGGGGAGCCGTAGCGTTCCAGCAGCCAGGTCACGGCCTGGTGGTCGAGCCGGGGGCCGAGGACGCGTTCCAGGGACGGGTGGAACTGGGTGAGCAGGCCGCGGATCCGGTTGCTGGTGCGGATGGCCTCGGCTGCGAGGCCCTGGTCGAAGCCGGCCAGGACGGTCAGTTCGGTGGTGATCTCGTCGGTGAGCTCCAGCGAACGCAGCGTGTGCGGCATGGTGCGGGCCGCGTCCGCGATCACTGCGGCGTCGCGGGCGTCGGTCTTCGCCTCGCCGGGGTAGAGGTCGGCGATCCGGCGCATCGACAGGCCCGGCAGGTAGGCGACCTTGCAGCCCGCGTCGCGGGCGACGGTCAGAGGCAGGGCGCCGATCGAGGCGGGCTGGTCCACGATGACCAGGACGGTGCCGAACTTGTCGCGGAGCTTGTCGAAGACGGCCCGCAGCTTCGGTTCGGAGTTGGGCAGTCGCTTGTCGAAGACCTTCTTGCCGGCCGAGGTCAGCCCGTGGCCGTGGTGGGCGCTCTTGCCGACGTCCAGGCCCAGGAAGACGCCTATCTCGTCGTACTCCATCAAGCCGTCCTCCCGAACGGATCGTGCGGTGCCGGCCGGGGCGTTGGCGTCGTGCGCGCATCCACGTTATGCAGACCTGCCGCCCGCGTACGGCCGGGCATTGCGCTCGGCAGGGCGGTAGTCGG
Organism: Streptomyces sp. UF-297; assembly: GCF_058245575.1. Classification (NCBI taxonomy): domain Bacteria; kingdom Bacillati; phylum Actinomycetota; class Actinomycetes; order Kitasatosporales; family Streptomycetaceae; genus Streptomyces; species Streptomyces sp. UF-297. The sequence goes on from NZ_JBSIBZ010000029.1 coordinate 1,264, forward strand.
ACCTCTCATCAGCGTCTCCAACGGCGCCCAAGACGTTCGTGGCGACCGTCCTGCTCCAGATGGAGGCGGAGGGGAGACTCGATCTCGACGACACCGTGGAACGTCATCTTCCCGGCGTGGTACGGGGACATGGCAACGACGGTCACAAAATCACCGTACGGCAGCTTCTCAACCACACCAGCGGGCTGTTCGACTACCTGGCCGACGAGGAGTACAGCAAGACGTATATGGAGGGAGACGGATATCTCAAGCACCGCTACGACACCCTCCCGCCCCAAAAGCACATCAAGGTAGCTCTCGCTCACAAGCCCCTGTTCCAGCCCGGCGAAAAGCACTCGTACTCCAACACCAATTACGTCCTGGCCGGCCTGATCATCGAGAAGGTCGGCGGGAGGACGTACGAGGCGGAGGTCCACGACCGCATCATCAAGCCACTGGGGCTGAAGGCCACTTCCCATCCCGGCAACAGCATTCGCCTTCCCCAGCCCAGCAGCCGCGGCTACTCCAAGCTGTTCGAGTCGGCACCCGACCGGATCGACGACATCACCGAGATGAACGGCTCCCAGGGCTGGGCCGACGGCGACATCATCTTCACCACCGGCGATCTGAATCGCTTCTACAAAGCCCTGCTGACCGGCAAACTTCTCCCACGTAAACAGCTCAAAGCAATGAAAACCACCGTCCCTGCCTCCGATACCCCCTACATGTCCTACGGGCTCGGCCTCACCAAGCTCAAAACCAGCTGCGGCACAACGCTCTGGGGCCACGGCGGAGGCATGGTGGGATGGCTCTCCCTGGCCGTCACCACCACCGACGGCCGCCACCAACTCGCCTACAGCTACAACGGCGACTGGGACGACACATCCATGACCACCATCCTGAACGCCGAATACTGCAACACACCTCCCCACTCCAACTGAGCCACAACTCGCATGGACCGGGGCCCTGTACGCCTGCCTGCGGCGGCTGGCTTCCACGGTGGACGGAGCCAATCCACAGTCCTCAGGAGCAGTGCACCGATCCGCTGTGGCGAAGAACCGCTACTGGAGGAGTAGGGCTGAAGGCTGAGTTGGATCTCCGTACAGAGACGGTAACGGCAGGTGGGGTGGGGTGCGAGGGTGGGCGGGCGGGCGCATGGCTCGCACAGCTGCTCAAGTAGAATGCTGGAGGCTGACGTTGGCCACCCCGCCCCCGTCCTCGTCGTTGACCGTCCCCCCGGACTCGCCCTCGGGCGCGCAGGCCGCAGCAGCGGCCGCGCACCTGATGGAGCAGACGCTGGGGCACCTGTACTCCGCGGCCCTGCGCACCGCTGCCCGGCTTCGCCTGGCAGACCAGCTCGCCGCCGGCCCTCGCACCCCGGCCGAGCTGGCCCACGCCACCGGCAGCGACCCGGATGCGCTTCGGCGCATGCTGCGCTACCTGGCCGGACGGGAGATTTTCCGCGAGGACGAACACGGCGCCTATCACCTCACTCCTGCCGCAGAGTTTCTGCGCACCGATGTGCCCGGTTCTCTGCACGCCACCGTCGACATGCTCACCGACGAGGTTTTCACCCGCTCCTCGTCGGGCCTCCACGAGACCGTTCGCAACGGCGAACCGGCCTTCCCCGCGGTCTTCGGTGCGTCCTTCTTCGAGCGCCTCCAGACCGACCCCGCACTGCGCGCGCTCTTCGACTCCGGCATGGCGGCGTTCTCCGAGCCCCTCAATGACGTGGTGGCCGCCGGCTACCCCTTTCCCGACCGGGGCACGGTCGTCGACGTCGGCGGCGGGCGCGGCGGCCTGCTGCGCAGCGTCCTGATACGGCACCCGGAACTGACCGGAGTGCTCGTCGACCAGGCACCCGCGCTGCGCGATCACGTCCTGGACACCCCCGAGCTGGCGGGGCGCTGGCAGGCCGAGCCGGGTGACTTCTTCGCCTCCATCCCTTCCGGTGGCGACATCTACCTCCTCAAGCACGTGGTGCACGACTGGGGCGACGAGGACGCGGCCCGCATCCTGCGCGGCTGCCGCGATGCAATGGCTCCCGGCGGCAAGGTCCTGGTCATCGATGCCGTACTGCCGCCCGGCAACGACCCGCACCCGGGCAAGGCGCTGGACGTGGCGATGATGACCATCGTGCCCGGCAAGGAACGCGGCCCGGCCGAACTGGACGCTCTCTTCGCGCAAGCGGGACTCCGCCGCACCCGCATCCTGCCCACCGCCGCCTTCCCCTCCATCGTCGAGGCGGTCGCGGCCACCTCTTAGTCAATTTCCGCCAACTAACGCTTCCCCTGCGGGCCGTTGTCGGTCGAAAGGGAGCGTGCGATGGGCAGTATCGATCGCAGCAGACTTCCGTAGTGGTCGGCACCGCCGAGGTCCACGACCGTGGCGGTGCTGCCTCGCTCCCTCAACTGCCGGGCGCAGTTGAGGGTGTTGGCGATGGGTATGTCGCGGTCGCCGGTTGCGGCGTAGAGGGTCACGGGGACGGGCGGGGCCCAGGAGCAGGTGGTGTCATTGGCCCGGATCACCTCCAGCAGAGTGCCGGAGGGGTGGCGCAGTTTCTCGTACCACTTGGGGGTCAGGAGTTCGCGCAGCGTGCCCGGAAGGTGCTCGACCACCTCTTCCTGGGAGTGCTCGCCGTCGAAGAGGGACTCGATGGTGTCGGCGTACGGAGTACGGAAGACGTCGTGGGGGTCGGTGTAGAGGGAGTGCAGCCGGTTCTGGACCACCAGGAGGTAGGCGATGTAGAAGGCGGCGCCGGCGGCGTCCACTTGGCCGTCGAACATCCCGGGGAGTTCGGCGTGTTCGATGTCGTACGGTCCGCTGACCGGGGTCAGTCCGCGGAGCCGGAAGCGCGGGTCGGCGCCGGAGTCCAGAGCGCGGCCGAAGCCCATGGCGACCTGGCCGCCCTGCGAGCCTCCGGTGACATGGATGTCCCGGCTGAGGGTCCCGGGCGCCGTCTTGAGGCGTGGGGCCTGGAGCCCGCCGAGGAGCTGGCCTCCGCCCGCGGCGGCGTCAGCGGCCCGCAGCATGTCAAGCGTGGCCGAGACCGAGGACCTGGTGTCCATGAAGGGGTGCGTGCCCGGGCCGAGACCGAGTCCCAGGTAGTCAGGGGCGACGGCCGCCCGGCCTCCGGCGGCGTAGACGAGGGAGGCGATGCGGTCCGGGCCGGTGTCATGGACCGAGGGGGCGCGGTTGCGGTGAGTCATGGTGCCGTGGGTCTGGACGACGGTCGGCAGCCGGTGCGCGGCACCCCGGGGAAGGACGAGCAGTCCGGAAGCGGTGGTGGTGTGACCGGTGGGCGTGATGGTGCGATAGGTGAGGCGGTACGCGGTCACGTCATGCCGTACGACTCGCCTCCACTCCCCCACGCTCCCGGTGAATCCCACCTTCTTCGCCGCGGCGACGATCTGTTCGCGGTCCTGCCCGCCGAGCGGTGTGACGGACAGCAGCCTGCCGCGCTCCTGGTCGACTGAGGACGACGGCGTCGCGGCGGTGATCTGCGGGGCGGTCGGCGTGATGGCCACCGCGGGTGCGGCAGCGAGTGCTACGAGCGCCGCGGACGCACCCGCGGCGGTGGCCCTTCGGGGCCAGGACTTCCACCAACCCCCGTTGGCTGAAGCATTCTTGGTGGCATGTCGGGTCATGAGTCAACGGTAGGCAGTGAGTGGGGAGTCAGGGATCAGGGACAGCCCTGATCCCGAAGTGAGGGATCCCGTACGCCGGGATGAGGGGCGAGGTCAGGGGCGGGGCGTTCGGCTCCTCCGATCGCATGGCCTGGTGCGCCGTTGGCGGACACCCCGTCGGCGAGCATCTCCTCGTCCGAAGCGGCTCGCAGCAGTACCCCTAGAGCTGCCGAAGGTGATCACGCAGCGTACGGGCGACCTGGGCCATGAGGGCTTCGGCGCCGGGCTGCGTGCCGGCCGGAACGAGCGATTCGGTGAGGACGGCGATAGCGAAGGCCTGGCCGTCGGCATGCTCGACGACGCCGATTTCGTGGCGGAGGTTGAGCAGGGTGCCGGTCTTGGAGGACCAGGTGGTGGCGTCGGAGCTGAAGTCCGGGGTGAGGCGGTGGCGGAGCAGGTTGTGGGCCATGAGGCCGCGCAGGCTCTCGGCCACTTCAGGGTGGACCTTCGAGGGCGTCCACAGGGCTTGGAGCAGTTCGACCCAGGCGCGTGCGCTGCCGGTGTTGGCGCGGGTCGTGTCCAGCTGCGGCACCCGGTGTCCGCGGCCGCTGGTGCCGGCATCGATGGCGAGGGCGTGGGCGAGATGGGCCTGGCCGGCGTCGAAGCGTTCCACAGGGGTTTGGGACAGTTCGCGCATGCCATGGCGGACAGTGATGCCACGGAGGCCGAGCTCCTGGAGGATGGCCGCGACCTGAGCGGGAGGCGTGAGGCCGAACAGCGCGTCTGCAGCCGTTCCATCGCTCACGCAGGTGCTCAGGTAGAGCAGATCATCGACCGCGATCCGGGCGGGATGACGAAACCGGCTCAGCCCGGCTGGACCGGGCGTGCTGATCAGACCGGGCTGTACGTCGAGCACCGCCGCCCCGTCGAGCTCACCGCGCCGGATCCGCTCCATCGTCGCCAGCGCGAGCGGAATCTTGACCAGGGAAGCGGCAGGCAGCTGGGTGTCCGGCTCGATTCCCAGCTCCTCTCCCGTGTGCAGATCCCGTACGAGCAGGCAGCCGTGCAGGCCGCCGTCGTACAGCTGTTGGCGCATCTCGCGCAGGAGTGCCTCGGTGCTCACGCCGCCGTCCCCCCTTCGGAGCCCGCCTGGGCGGCCGCGCCAAGACAGCGGGCGATGGCCTCACCCAGGCGCGCTTCGATGTGCTGAGGATTGCCGTCCGCGGACGCGACGAGCGCGTACCCCCGGCTGAGCGCGACCTCACCGATCGGCCGCCAGTGCAGGGCGAGTTCCGCAGCCTGCGCAGGGGAGCACAGCAGCAGGTCGCGGGTGCACAGGACCTCGGCGGCGGCGGTCGTCAGGTCGGCCGCGGCGACGAGCTGTGCGGGCCGCAGGCCCAGCGCGTCGCGCAGACGTGTCAGGGGGTCGCGGATGTGCGGCACGTCATCTTCCGGCTGGATCCAGATACGGCGGGCCGGGCCGGAGGAGGCTCGTCCCATCCGCAGCGTTTCGAGGTAGACCCGCTTGATGCCGGGGCCGGGATCCCGAACGCCGGCGAGGCCGAGCGGCGCGGACCAGGCCGCCTCGTCCGGCGGCACCGCGAGCAGGGCGGCACGTACCTGCTGTGTGTGGATCAGCTCCCTGCGCCGGTCCGGCGCCGCGACGCGGAGGTCGAGGGTGACATCGTGCCCTTTCGCCTCGGCGACGAGGCGGGCGAGAGCGGCCGTGGAGCAGATGCCGGGCACCGCGAGCCGCCACGGCTTGCGCTTGGCGGCTTCCGCCTCGTGCAGCAGCGCCTCGGCTGCCTGTACGAGCTGCCGGGCCGTCGGCAGCACGTCCCGGCCGAAGGGGGTCAGGACGGCCCGCCGTGATGTGCGCTCGAAAAGCTGCTCACCGAAGTGTTCCTCCAGAGCGGCGACACGGCGGCTGGCCACCGACTGGGACATCCGGGCCACGGCCGCGCCGACGGTGAAACTGCCCTGCTCACTGACGCTGACGAACGCGCGACACGCTCCCACGAGATCCACGGTCCGCACTCTATGCCAGATCGGCATGAAACTGCCCGTGAGCGTATTGGACCGCATGACTGCCCGGAGGTGAGGGTGGTCCCGGCATTCATGACCACGTACCGGGGCGGGGCCGTCTCGCCCCGTCGTCACCCGTCCCCGATGCGCTCTGCGTACGGGGCGCCTGGGAGGTTTGGACCATGCAGCACACCCGTGCCCGGCGCGCCGTTCTCGGCGCGCTTGCCACACTCATCCTCGTCCCGATCGCGGCCTGCGGCGCCGACGCCTCCCCGGCCAAGTCGTCGCCGTCCGCCGAGGCGAAAAAGCCGGGCGCGGCCGCCAAGCCGTTCGCCGCCGAGTTCAAGGATCTTGAGCGCAAGTTCGACGCGCGGCTCGGTGTCTATGCCATCGACACCGGGAGCGGGCGCGAGGTGGCCTACAACGACGGCGAGCGGTTCGCCTACAACTCCACCTTCAAGGCACTGGCCGCCGGAGCCGTACTGCGCAAGTACTCCCTGAGCGGGCTGGACCGAGTGATCAAGTACTCCAAGGACGATCTGATCGCCAACTCCCCCGTGACCGAGAAACACGTGAAGACCGGGATGACCTTGGGCGAACTGTGCGACGCCGCTGTCCGCTACAGCGACAACGCCGCCGCCAACCTGCTCTTCAAGGAACTCGGCGGGCCCAAGGGCCTGAACGCCACGCTCAAGGAGATCGGCGACGACGTCACGCGGATGGATCGCCGCGAGCCGGAGCTGAGCCGTTGGGTCCCCGGCGAGCTGCGGGACACGACCACTCCGCGGGCGTTGGCCAAGGACCTGCGTGCGTTCGTCCTCGGGGACGCTCTCGGCAAGGGCGAGCGCGAGCAGCTCACGAAGTGGCTGCGGACCAACACCACCGGGGACGAGCTCATCAGGGCCGGGGTACCCAAGGGCTGGACGGTCGGCGACAAGACCGGATCCGGCAGCTACTACGGCGGGCGCAACGACATCGCCGTAGTGTGGCCCCCTGACTCCGCCCCCATCGTCGTGGCAATCCTGTCCAACCGCCATAAGAAAGACGCCGAGTACGACAACAAACTGATCGCGGAGGCAGCATCTGTGGTCGTCGACTCGCTGTCTTAGCGGAGGGCGTGCGCGGCGGCAGAGCCGGATGAGGTCCGCGTGACGTTTCCGGCATCCGCAGGGGCCCGTACCTGAGCACGGGGTGGACGCGCCGCTCGCACCATGTCCACCCCGCGTCTACGGCGGGCCGGAGTACGACCACCTCCCTCAGCGGTCGAACCGTGGTAGCCAAGAGGCACGAGGGAAGGCGGGCTCCATGCTGATCGATACGAACGATCCGTTGGCGGCTGCGGCGGTGGAGGCGATCCGTACCGGAGATGTCCCGGCGCTGGAAGCGTTGCTGGCGCGGCACCCGGGCTTGGCCGGGGCGCGGCTGGGCGATGCGGCGCTGGCACGTACGCTGCTGCATGTGGCCACCGACTGGCCGGGGCACTATCCGAATGGCCCGGCCATCGTGACCGCTCTGGTACGAGCGGGAGCGGACGTGAACGGCCGGTTCACCGGCCCGCACGCCGAGACCCCACTGCACTGGGCAGCCAGCAACGACGACGTTCCCGCACTGGACGCCCTGCTCGACCTCGGGGCCGACCTGGAAGCCGGCGGCGCGGTCATCGACGGTGGCGCGCCGATGGCCGACGCCGTGGCATTCGGCCAATGGAAGGCGGCTCGTCGGCTCCTGGAGCGAGGGGCACACACCACACTGTGGCAAGCTGGCGCTCTGGGCGAACTCGACAGGCTCACCTCCTATTTCACCGGCGGCAGCCCACCGCCCGACCCCGACGAGGTCACCAACGCGCTGTGGTGTGCTTGCCACGGCGGGCAGGTGAGGACCGCCGAGTATCTGCTGGAGCGCGGCGGGGACCTCGCTTGGGTCGGCTACGACGACCTCACTGCGCTGGATGCTGCCGTACGCGGCGGTCACACCGAAGTGGTGGCCTGGCTGCGTGGCCGAGGTGCGCCGTCGGCCAAGGAGCAGGAGTGACAACTGTCGTTCGTATAAGGTCCCTTGGGCGCACCCTTCCGGCATGCGCAACTGCGGAGGCATGCGCCCCCGGATCAGGGCAGACGGGATGATGCCCCATCCGGTTGGGCATCCGCGCTCGCGGCGGCGTTTCGAGCAGTGGAGACGATCTCCTGCAATGCCGCGACGTGTTGGGTCAGCGAGAGGTCTCCAGCAGGGGTGAGCGAGAACCAGGTCCGGGGCCGCCTACCGACATAGCCCTTGCGGATCTTGATATATCCGGCGGCCTCCAAGGCGGAGGCGGCCTTGCTCAAGACCGAGTCGGACACCCCGCAGTGGTCACGGACCCTCGCGAACTCCGCTTCGTCACAAGCGGAAAGGAACGCCACGATGGCCAGCCGGGCAGGATTGTGGAGCATGTCATCGAGGGCGGGCCTGTGCGGCTCGGGCGATGCGGCGTTCATGCCAGTTCCCGCAGTTGCCGCCTGATCACGAGGTTGCGCCGCGCAAAGCCTGCCCAGAGGCCGAGACCCAGAGCGACCGCCAGGGCGGCGACGTTCGCGTGTGCGTCGCCTCCGAGTGCCCAGCATCCCGCCCCCACCACAACGGCAGCGGCGACGGCAGGAGCCAGCACCGAGAGGATCCGTTGCCTGCGCTCGGCCACGGGGTACGCGGACCTGGGCTGCGTCACCCCCCTGCTCCGCCGCGCGGCCCGCCTCAGCACAAACACCATCAGCCCCACCAATGGCCACACGACCCACTGCTGAACGATGACCTTGTCTGCCTCTATGAGCCGCTGCGCGACGACGATGTAGACGGCGAGGAGGGCCCCGCCCGTCGGCCCGTACCAAGCAGGCACGATCCGCCCCTGAAGCCGCGCCCGAGCCCGGCCGACCTCGACGTCCCGCAGCACACCCGTCGCAGCTTCAGCCGACAAAGCGACATCCCGCGATCCATCGCCACCGGTGTGCTGCTCCATCACGCGCTCCAGCCCTTCCCACCAACGCTCTGACCGACTGCTCCTTACCGTCGGTCATGTACTTTCCCATCGGAAAGTGTACGGCCGCCTCGCTCCACTGCGGGCATCCGGTACGCAGCACCAGCCCCAGCGAATCTGGGGCGGGGCGGAGCAGCGGGGCTCTCTCGATACGACCTCACAGCAGTACGTTCTAGTGGGCGTTACGTTCTGCGGCGGCATGCCACCATCCAGGCGGCGAGGGCACGGTCACGTGCGAGGTTGGCTGGTCAGGGTGCAGACCCAGCCGACGCAATGCGCCGGGCTGGACCCTGACGTCGAACCAGCCGTGCCATCGGCCGTCGGAGCCGATGCCGCAAGCGAGGTCACAACGGACCTCGTCCGGATCGAAGGGCATCCAGTCGATACCGCGATCGCGCAGTCAAGCGCGCACGGCCGCCATCGGCCGGAGGCATCCCGGCAGATTCTCGTAGGCGGCGACAGTGACCCAGTCGGAACTCCGCGTCCTCATGACGTACATGATGCCGTGCGATCGCGGAACTGCCACAGCCGCCCATACCTCACGGCGGTGAGGACCGTCACCTCATTGCGGGCCCGCCCGCCGACGTTTCACTCCCCGCAGATCGCCGCTTCCTTCGCTCGCCAACCGGGAATCACGGCCATCCCCGTCCGCCCCGCTCTGCAAACCACGTCGCAGTGACCTGCCCTAAGGCCTGCGGACTATGTGTTCTTACCGGTGCCAACCGGTTCATCAACGCCCCGGGCCAGGGATACGTGCGGCTTAGGCGCGCGTTTCACCGTCGCCTGTCGGCACACTTGGTGTCGGCACACATGACAGTGTTCAGCCCGGTGTACGCGAACGCGAGTGCAGGTCGCTAAGTTGAAGCGCAGCCGGATCAGGTGCCCGAGGCCCTGGTTCCAAAGTCGCTGTCTAGGTGAGCCCTTCGGCCGATCCCCGCCGCAGGCATCGCGGTGATGATGAGGGCCATTGGCTCGGGCTGAGGAGGAACCTTGCGGGTGGAACAGGTGGATTGGGTGGAGGTCCCGGCCGGGCTGTTGCGGCGCGGTACGGCACTGGACGAGGTGGCGCAGGTGGCCGACCGCTACGCCGATACCGGGGTGCCGGTGGAGTGGTACTTGAAGGAAGTTCCGCGTACGGAGATCCACCTGCCGGCATTTCGGATCTCCCGCACGCAGGTGACCGTTGGGCAGTGGGCGCTATTCGCGGCGGCCACCGGCAAACAGGTACCCCAGGCGCCGACGGACCACCCGGTTATCGGGATCACCTGGGACGAGGCGACGGCCTACTGTCGGTGGATCGGGGAACAACTCGGCGGTCTGGACGTGCGGCTGCCCACCGAGGACGAGTGGGAGCGCGCTGCCCGGGGCGATGACGGCCGGGAATTCCCGTGGGGTGCGCAGTACCGTACGGGCCTGGCCAACCTGGTGGATCTGGGCATCGGCACCACGATGCCGGTCGGCTCCTTCCCCGAGGGCGCCAGCCCGTTCGGTGTGCTGGATATGACGGGCAACGCCGACGAGTGGACCTCTACTGTTTACGCCCCCTACCCCGGCGCTCCCGCCGACGTGCCGCGTACCGAGGACTGGGCCTTCGATCCGCACGTCACCCGGGGCGGCGCATTCCGCCACGACCGAGATCTGGCCCGATGCGCCCGTCGGCACGGTGCCTATGAAAAGGACCTGGCGGCGATCGGTGTGGGATTTCGCCTGACGGCATCGGCCGAGTGAGCCCGTATTCCTAGCAGGGGCGTCGTGAGGACAAATGCTCCGGCCTCACGGAGTGAGCATCGGATCACATCAGGCTCAATCCGACAACGCGGGCCCAACGCGTTGTCGCGAATCGGAAGCATGCTGCTCTCCCCCACCTGTGTGACAGCCGCATTCGGTCTCGTACGCTCGATCTGGCAATCGTTCCTTGCCCTTTGTACGGCCAGGCAGACCTCGCCCGACCCTGCCACTGCCACTGCCTCTGCCTCTGCCTCTGCCACGAATGGAATAGACAGTTTCGAGCGCCCGCAGCGGCTTGCCGGCTCGTCGACGTGCAGGGGGCAGTGATCCGTGCCCGACGGCGCAAGTACCCGACGGCCTCGCCGACTTCGCGGGCGAGGCCGTCGAGCAAGCGGCACGCGTATGAACAATCTCCCTGGCGAGAGCGGACGGAGAGGTTCGGCTACTTCATTTCGATCAGTCGTCGGGCGGCGGTCAGCGTCCCGTCGGTGCGCACTTCGTCGGCGACGGCCTGGGCGCGTTCAACCGCCTCTTCGTCGAGGGCATGGCAGAGGGCGGCGCGCAGTGAAGGGGAGGTGGGTTCGCTGGAGGGGTGTGCGTTGCCGATGCCGAGTTGGTCGACGCGGTGGGCGAAGTAGAACTGGTCGAACATCTGCGGGACGATCACCTGCGGTGCTCCGGATGCCGCTGCGGCTGTGGTGGTGCCGGCGCCGCCGTGGTGTACCACTGCGGCGACGCGCCGGAACAGGGCTTGCTGGTTCACCTCGCCGATCGCCAAACAGTCGGGTTTGTCATCCACGAGTGACAGATCGGCCCAGCCGGTGGAGAGGATCACACGGCGCCCGAGCGCGCGAGCCGTATCGATCACGGTCCTGGCGACGCCCTCGGGCGCGCGGATGCTGCCGAAGCCGCAGTAGACGGGCGGTTCGCCGGCGTCCAGGAACGCTTCCACCTCAGGAGACAGCGGTCGGGTGTCCGGGAGGAGCCACGCGCCGGTCTGGAACACGCTGAGCTCGGATGGCTGCGGCCAGGGTGCCAGGGTCGGGTCTGCGGCCAGCCACGGGGTGCGGGTGAAGATGTGGCTGCGCATGTCATCGATCGGCGGCAGTCCGACGGCTGTGCGCCGTGTGTTGAGCGCCGTACGAAAGAGAGTGTTCCAGCGTTCGGCGTCCTTGGCCCAGAGGGTGGTGTTGTCGATCGTCCCGTCCGCCGGCTTTTGTCCCAGCATTCCGAAGACGGGTGGTGCGTGGTGCGTGGACGGCAGCGTGACCGGGGCGAATGCGGCGTAGACGTATTCGATGCCGCGCTGCTCGGCCACCGAGTGAGCGGCGACGGCCAGCCCGCCACCGCCCACGATGACGTCACAGCCCTCGGCGGCCGCGCTGACCGCCTCGAACTGCGCGGCGACCGTGCCCTCGATCATCTGGCGACGCTGCTCCGGCGTGGGGATGGTCGTGGCGCTTCCTTTTGCCGTCCCGCGCAGCTCGGGGCCGACGGGCACGTACGTAACTCCCAGCGACTCAGCCCATTCCCGAAAGTCAGGAGGCGCGCACACCACAGCCTCCTCACCCATTTCCCTCAGCATCATGGCCAGCGCCACAACTGGCTGGACTTCGCCACGCGACCCGATCGTGGACAACAGAAAACGCATATTGCTCCCCCTAGCCCTGAACTTTTCGGCACACGAGAAGCGATTCTGCCCCTGATATAGGGCCTTGCGGCAAGGCCCCCCACCTGATATACGGTGGAAATGCAGGGAAAGCTTGGCGTTCCTCGCCGCTGATCACTGCCAGGCGCGGCCTGCCGCCGGGCGACCCTGGTCATCAAGTCGTGCACGCCGTCTCCGCGGAGGCGACGGCCCTACATGACCTTCACCTTCGTACGCAGTCTGGTCACTCGCGAACCCAGTCGCAGATCTAGATGGTGCCGAAGAAGCGGTCCCACCAGTCCAACTGCGACCTGCCATGTGATCGCAGCAGACCGGGGCCGTCGTAAGAAGTCGTCAGGAGCTCTTCGGGAACCACCCTGTAGTCCAAGTCGATGAGGGCTTGTTCCACCTTGGCAAGGTCTCCGAGTCCTGGGTATCGCGCTCGTCCGTGCAGCGGGTCGCGAAGTCGCTTCCCAGCCTGGAAACCAAGCGATCGAGGCGCGCCCCAGCGCTCCGACGGTCATATCCACGGGGCCACTCCAGCCACTCCGGATCATCAAGACGACGCAGCAACGTCATGAGATTCGCTTCGCTTTGCACCATTCACCCATCCTTACGCGGCGCGTACGTGATGGCCCAGGCGGGGAGTTGCGAGCCATCTGTGTGGGTGCGTTTCGGGGCTGCGCTGATCAGGGGGTGTGTTCGTTGAGTCCGATGATGACTCCCGCGATCACGATTGCGATCAGTAATAGGAGGCAACTCTTTGGTCTCATCTGCACCATGCTCCTTCCGGGTCCCGGCTGACGCGGATCACGGCGTCTGCTTGAGCGACGGCATTGTTCCTCTCGGGGTACATGTCACGCCGGCTCGTTCTCGTCGGTCAGGTGGTGAGTGTGGCGAGTGTGGTTAGTTCTGTCTGGGGTGCTGCTGCAGCGGCGAGGGGGTGGCGGGTGTACCACTCGGTGGAGAGGAATCGCTCCCGGGTGTCCGGTGGGAGGTTGGCGATCAGGCCGGGTACGGCTCCGCGGGTCACCTCGGTGCGGTGTGCCAGTACGGCGGCGACCTTCTGCTCCAGCCAGGGGGCGACGTCGATGGTTGCGGTGATCTGTTCGTCCGGAACGCTGTAGGCCGTCTTGCGGGCGCCGACCACGTCGCGCAGCGCCTGCGCGGCAGAGTGTGGGTGGGTGGCCAGGTAGAGGGCGCGGGGTTGCCAGGGAGCGCCGGCGTCCGGGTAGAGAAGGTCGAGTCCGGCTGCGTGGGCAGCGAGCACGGTCACCCGGTGGGTGTGTACGTGGTCCGGATGGCCGCTCAGCCCGCCGTAGGCGTCATGGGTGACCACGATCTCCGGGCGGAATTCCCGGATGTGCGCCACCAGGCGCCGTACCGACTCGTCGAGCGGCGCGTCGCAGAACCGTGCGCAGCCCGGGGCTGATTCCGGTACGCGCAGATCGGCGTAGCCGAGCAGCCGCGGCTTGCCGGCGCCGAGGATGCGCAGCGCCTCGGCAAGCTCCGCGGCGCGCTGGGTGTCCGCGGCCCACGTTGTCGTGACGACTGCGGTGCGCGCTCCCGCGGCCGCGTGCCGGGCGAGCACTCCGCCCGCCGCCAATGACTCGTCGTCGGGGTGGGCGAAGACCGCGAGCAGACTCGGCACGGACATGGTGGGCCACCTTTCAGTGCGGGACGGTCGGATCATAGGCCAGTGGCGGGGTCGGCTCCTTGGCGCGCGAAGGCGACTGCAGGAGAAGGAGACTTCGAACGGCGATCGATTACTCTGTCTGCCGTCGCATGGCGATCGGAATTCGCGCTTCAGGGGGAAGCCATGGCCCGCATGCCATCTGCCCATTCCGTGGGGGCCGTCCTCCTACTCGTTCCGGCACCGGTCCGGTGTTTTCGCGCGCTCGGCCACAGGTGTACGCGATACCCGCCGGTGCCTCCTGCCGCGTGAACCACGTTCTTCCCGCCGCGTGAACCAGTGGAGCCAGCTCAATGCAATCGGTCGGACGAAGGAGACTTCTGTGCCTCAGTTCCATGCCAGCCGCCGGACCGTGCTGTTCGGTGTTGCCGCCGCGGCGGCCGGATCTTCCCTGCTCTCCGCGCTGAGCACGGCGCCCGCCTACGCCTCCGGGATCGGAGACACGTACCGCTCCAATACGGAGCTGTACACCAAGCTGGCGGGCAAGGAGGGGGTCGACTTCGCCCGTCGTTACAAGCGGCACGAAATGCTCGACTCCAGCCTCGGCGAGAAGTACCCCGTCATCCGTACGACCATCATGGCCATGCACGGCGGAGGCATCGAACCCGGAACTTCGGAGCTGTGCCTGGGAATTGCCGGATACCACCCGGGCACCTTCGAGCCCACTCCCGCAGACGGCCCCGTCCACGACTACTGGATGTTCGAAGGGCTCCGCAGCGGATCGAGCGTGGAGGACGGTACGGGGTCGAATCGCGAGCTGCACGTCACCGCGAAGAACTGTGACGACCATGTGGCGCTGTCCATGGCCGCGTCCAGCCTCAACGTGCTGAGTCTGCACGGCTGCCGGGCCGACCAGGCGGGTCTGCCGGCGTCCCGTCCCGAAGGCGTGGTTATCGGTGGGCGTAATGCCGCATTCCGGCGCTATCTCACCGAGGAGCTGAAGAGCGCCGGCTTCCAGACCGTGGACGGGGCGAATTTCCCCGACCTCAACGGTGACCACGAGAAGAACCCGTGCAACCGCACCATGCTCGGGATGGGCGGCCAGCTGGAACTGACCACGGAACTCCGCAAGAACATGTTCGACGTCTTCACCCGGCCCGGACGCCCCGACACCACCAACGAGAAGTTCCGGAACTTCACCGCCGCATGTCGCAAGGCCATCGCCCGTCTTGAGGCGACGCAGACGGTTCTCTGAGGCACCCCGACGCTGAGCCGCCCCGGCGCTGAGCCACCCCGGCGCTGAGCCACCCCGACGCGCTGGAAGGCCCTGAACTCCCGCTGCTGAGGAGAGAGTTCAGGGCCGCATGTGTCGTACAGCGCACGGCGACTGGGCGACTGCCCTCGTACCCCTCAGGGACCGGCCTCGCTCGTCGCGTGATGGTGCGGACCGCTGTCGGGCCGGTCGGGGCCGAGGCTCTTCGGGCGGATCGCGTCCTGGTGGATGGTGGGCGCCGCGTCCGCTTTGGGTGGTTGCGTCGTCGGGGGTACGGGGATGCCGGTACGCAGGGTGTGGTTGACGCGGGTGGTGTCGAGGGCGTGTTCCCAGCGGGCGACGACGAGGGTGGCGACGCTGTTGCCGGCGAGGTTGGTCAGGGCGCGGCACTCGGACATGAACTTGTCGATGCCGAAGATCAGCATGATGCCGGCGGCGGGGAGCGTACCGACGGTGGTCAGGGTGGCGGCCAGGGCGATGAAGCCGGCGCCGGTGACGCCGCCGGACCCCTTGGAGGTGAGGATCATGACGGCGAGCAGGCCCAGTTGCTGGCCGATGGTCAGCGGGGTGTCGGTGGCCTGGGCGATGTAGACGGCGGCCAGGGAGAGGTAGATGGAGCTGCCGTCGAGGTTGAAGGAGTAGCCGGTGGGGACGGTCAGGCCGACGATGTCACGGCGGATTCCGAGCCCTTCGAGTTTGGTCATGAGGCGGGGCAGGGCGCTTTCGGAGGAGGAGGTTCCCAGTACGAGCAGGAACTCCTCGCGCAGGTAGCGCAGCAGTAGAAATATGTTGATCCTGAGGAGGGCGGTGACGCCACCGAGGATGACGATGATGAAGAAGAGCGAGGTGCCGTAGAAGAGGGCGATGAGCTGGCCGAGGCTGGCGAGGGTGCCGATGCCGTATTTGCCGATGGTGAAGGCCATCGCGCCGAACGCACCGACGGGCGCGGCGAGCATCACGTAATGCAGGATCTTGAAGATCACGGCGGTGAGCCTGCTCACGCCGTCGACGATCGGCCGACCGACGGGGCCCACCGCCTTGAGGGCGATGCCGAAGAGCACCGCGAAGAAGATGACCTGGAGGACGTTGCCCTCGGCAAAGGCGCCGACGGCGCTGGTGGGGACGATGTCGGTGAGGAAGTGCCACCAGCTCTGGCCCTCGCCCTGTTTGACGTACTGGGCGGCGCTGCCCGCCAGGTGGAGATCGCCGGGGCGGGCATGCACCCCGGCGCCGGGCTGGAAGACATTGACCGCGATCAGGCCCACGAGGAGGGCGACCAGCGTGCCTGCCTGGAAGTAGGCGAGCGACTTCAGCCCGACCCGGCCGACGCGTCCCAGGCTGTCGACGCTGCCGATGCCCGCCACGATGGTCAGGAACACGATCGGGGCGATGAGCATTTTGATGGCGGCCACGAAGGTGGTGCCGACCGGTTCCAGGGCGGCGCCGGTCGTCGGCCACAGCCAGCCGGTGAGAACGCCGGAAACGATCGCGGTAAGGACCCAGAAGTACAGCTGCCGGTACCAGGGCCGGGAAGCGCCGGCCGGTTGTTCGGGCTGGGTGGGGGCTGTGGGCTGGGGTGCTGCCATGGCGTTCTCCTCGTCGAGAAACGAGTGCAGCGGGGCGGCTCGGCCGATCTGGCTGCCTCATGAATCGGGCCGGTGAGCAGGACGGCGCGGCTCGGGTGGTGCCCGAGAGCGAGGGGTTCAGCGCAGGGCGCACCGATCGCGGTTGCTCACGCGAGATCGAAGAGCTTGCCGGTGAACTCGGGGCGCGAGTCGGTGCGGTGGTTCGTCATGCGTCCGATTGCAGCAACGGGGCCGTCGGGCCGTCCAAGTCACAGTTCCGATACGCCTTATAACCAGGGGCTATCAAGGCGGAGAGGCGGGCCGACCGCACGCGCTGGAGGGGCAGGTGATGGCACGCGCAGTCGTCATCATGGCCCCGGCCCCACTGCGGGCAGCGCTGCCGCAGCAGTGCCGACACAGCAATGCCGTTCGCCGCCGGCGACGAGCGGAGATGACTGGCCCCGCCGCGTACCCGGTCGCTAACCTCAGCCCTCATGAACCAGCGGCAGCGGAAGAAACTTTCCCGGAAACTCTTCGACGCGATTCCGTCGAATGACACCGCCCGCGTGACGGCAATTCTGCGGGCCGGAGCCGACCCTGAGCGAAGGGACAGTGAAGGCGCCACCCCTCGGGCACGGCTCCCATCTCGAAACGGTCGCTCTCCTCACCGCAGCGAAAGCAGCACCCTGATCCCATGACACCTCCCCCACATCAGATCCGCGCCCTCCACACGGCTTCCACGGTCACCGTCTACCAGGCGTACGCACCCGAAATCGGCCTGCCCGCGGCGCGCGAGGGCCGTTTTCCGGCGGCCTGGAAGCGCGAGCGGATGACCTGGATCAAACCGTCCTTCCTGTGGATGATGTATCGCTGCGGATGGGGCACCAAGGAAGGCCAGCAGACCGTTCTCGCCATCGAGATCACTCGCGAAGGCTTCGAGTGGGCGCTGGAACGCTCCTGCCTGTCCCACTACGAGCGCGGGCTGCACCCCGATCGCGCCACCTGGAAGCGCCAGTTGAAGCGGGCCCCGGCGCGGGTGCAGTGGGATCCCGAGCGCGATCTGCACCTGCAGCCGCTCCCCCACCGCTCGCTCCAGCTCGGTCTCTCGGGCGAGGCCGCGGAGCGTTACGCGGACCAGTGGACGGTCTCCATCACCGACGTGACTCCCCTCGCACAGCGCGTACATGCCCTCGTACGGGACGGAGACCTGGCCGCTGCCGGAGAGCTGCTGCCCGCGGAACGCCCGTACCCCGCCGGGGCCGGACTGCTCGCGCACCTGTGTGCGTGAGCAGTCCGGGCGGCCGAGCGGGGTCAGTCCTCCGGGACCGGGTCCCAGCGCGGCGCGCTCGGTGGCCGCTGGTAGGCGGGCCTGCCCTCGGCGCCGCTGGTACGGAATGGCTTGTCCTGGTCGTCGATCCGCAGGATTCCGCTGCGGCCGCCGCTGGACCACCGCAGTTCCAGATGCCACTTCACGTCGTGCTGCTTGGCGTTGGCCTTGATGTAGAAGACCTCGGGGTCGCTCTCGCTCACCTTGTACGGGAAGTCGCGCTGCCCGGCGCGCGGCGTGACGACGGGCCGCGCGGAGTCGAGGTCGACGCCGAAGGACCGCGTGTTCACCTCGCCGCCGCAGCCCACGCCCATGGCGTAGTTGTTCCAGGCGAGCGGCGCTCTGACGCCCTCCACCCGTACGTGCAGGCCTTCCAGTACGACGGTGTCCTTGCCGGTGCCCTGGAGGGTGACCTCGATGAACTGCTCGTCGGCGGCGACCCCGCCGAAGGTGGACACCCAGCCGGGAGCGTCCTGTTCCGAAGGGGGCGGCGACACCTTCCCCGGCGGCCGGTCGATCAGGTAGTGCTGGGTGCAGGGACCTTCGAAGGCGTAAGGGCGGGCGCTGACGCGGAGGGGCGCGCCGCTCTCGTCACCCTTGCCGTCATCGGCGCCCTTCTTGTTGTCGTCGCCGACCCGCTGGTCGGAGGGGGTGGAGCCGGTGCCATCGGGTGCGGTGGGCTCGGGGGAAGCGCTGTTCTTTCCCTCCTGCCGGGTGGCGGACGGCGTGCCGGAGGGGCTGTCCGTACGGGACTTCCCGGGCGCGGCGGCCTCCGGGGCCCGAGGAGAGGCGGCCTGCGGGGGCCGCTTCGTCCCGTCGCCGTCGGCGTCACCGGCGGTGAGGCCGACGGCGAGTGCGGCGGACCCTGCCACGCAGACGACGGCTATGGCGGCCAGCAGCGCCTTGCGGGGGCGGCGCGCCGGCTGTCGGCGTTCGTCCGGGAGGGCGGCGGAGGGCTGCTCGCTCGTGGGCGGCGCGGAGTCGGGACGGGCGGGGGACGGCTGCTCGCTGGCATCTGACGCCGAGTCGGTACGAGCAGGCGCGGTCCGCGGCTCCGGGCCCCGTACAGGCGGGGCCGCGCTGTCTTCTGACGGAGTGGAAGGGTCCGAAGGAGCCAAAGACGTCGGAGGAGCCGAAGAGGCCGAAGGAGCCAAAGACGTCGGAGGAGCCGAAGAGGCCGGAGGAACCGAAGACGTCGGAGGAACCGAAGGCTCCGGTTCACCGGAGCCGGCCGACGCGCCCCCCACCGCGGAGTTGCCGCCGCCCGCCGCCTTACGGCCACGCGCCGCGTCGGCGATGATCCACTGTCGGTGGACCTCCACCAACTCCTCCGGTGTCGCCTTGCACAGGCGAGCCAGCCGCTCCACCGGAGCGAACTCCGTCGGTACGGCGGAGCCGTTGCAGTACCGGTGCAGCGTCGAGGTGCTGACGTGCAGCCTCTTGGCCAGCACCCCGTAACTCAGCCCCGACCGTTCCTTCAAAGACCGCAGCAACTCGGCCAGGCCACCCGCCCCCACGCCGTTCCCTCATCCCATGTCCGCGTTCCAGGGAATCATCATCCCCCCAGGTCAGAGCCGGTACGAACGTTCCAGCGTCCCGAATTGGCCGATCTCGCTGGCCTGGCATGCGGTACGTCGCACAAGCTGAAGTCATCCAAGCACGCCGCTCCCGGAACCGGTCGAGCGGTGCTCTGTCACACCCCTCCGCAAGGAATGAGATCAGGCATGCCCGTCTCCATCCGCCGCCCTCGCGCCCCTCTGTTCGCCGCCGCCACCTTCGCGCTCACCGCACTGACGCTGACGGCGTGCAGCAGCGAGGAGGGCGTGCGCTCGGAGGGTGCCGCCACTCCGGCCACACAGACGGTGTCGAAGGACGCCCCTGCGCAGAAGCCCTCCCCGTCGACCGGTTCCGCCTCCGACGGCAAGGGCGGCAACCAGGACGCGAACGCCTCCAAGGGCAGCGGCAGCCGTTCCAAGGGCGGCTCCTCCGCTGCGAGCTCCGACCCGAACGCTCCGGCGAACCGCGTGCGCTGCACGGCCGCCAACACCAAGGTCACCGCCGTCCCGGTGTCCCGCCCGCTCAACCACATGCTGATCACGGTCACCAACACCGGCAGCAAGATGTGTGATCTGCCGGGCTATCCGATCGTCAAGTTCGAGGGCGCCCAGTCCGTACCGCCGGTCATGGAGGAGAGCAAGCCGCAGGCGGTCACCTCCATCGCGCCGGGCGAGAAGGGTTACGCCGGTGTGATCCTGTCCGCGGGTGACGGCAGCGCCGGCGAGGGCTACACGGCCCGGACCCTGGAGGTCGGCTTCGAGGGCAGCGACAAGATGGCCAAGGCCGCCCTCCCGGCCAAGGGCGTGTACATCGACAGCTCGCTGCGGGTGACGTACTGGCTGACCACGGCTGCGGACGCGCTGTCGTAACGCGGCACGGCACGGTCGCAATGCGACACAGCGCTGTCGTAACGCGACACAGCGCTGTCGTGACCCGGCGCAGATGAAGGACTTCATGGCGCAGGCGTCGAGAACGGCCCCGGTGTGGGTCCCGGCGCCTGCCCTTCCTATGCGGAACCCCGCTCAAGGCCCTCGACGAGCTCTTCCGCCCAGGAATACGTGAGTGATTCCACCCGGAGAAATCCTCGCTCCATCTCACCGATCGTGTGATACCGCGTACCGGGATTGTGCACGTCATAACCACCAGCGGTGAACAGGTGTGGACTGCCCTGTACGGCATCGCCCGAAGCGATACGCCACTGCTCGAATACCGTTTTACGCGCCGCTCCCGACTCCAGACGGTCGGCCAGTGCCGCCACCTTCACCGACGGGCATTCTTCGGCGAGCGCCAGAATGTGGTGGTGAATGCTGATGCAGTAGTCCTCGCGGAAGAACGCGTCCCGCAGCACCCGGTCGAGTTCTTCGCTGGCCGGCAGCCCGCCGACCTCCGGGGCCTTTGCTGCCTGAATGGCCTCCAAAGCCAGCAGCGTGGTGACCGGATAAGTGAATTCCCTTCCCCGCCACGGCTCCCAGCCGAGCTGAGGAGCGATCGCCCCAAGGGCGGCGACCTCGGTGTCGACGATGTCCTTCGGCGTGGAGCTGCGATTGAACAGCTCCAGGGGGAAGGCCCGGTGGTCGATCAGCAGCCGGCTCCCCGTACGACCGATCTCCGCGCGCAGCGTGTGCAGGGCCAGCGCTGCCCAGGGGCAGCCGATGTCCGACCACACAGTGACGGTGTGCGGGTCCTGGTTGACCAGCTCTGCCCGGCTGTTCTTCGGCACCGTACTCATGGCTCGACGGTCGCACAGACGGGAAGGCTGTGCGGTCGACGGGCTCAACCCGGCCCCTAATCCGTCAGTTCACCTCGGGTGAGGTACGACTCACCTCAGGCGAGGCACGACGCCCGGGAAACGGCCGCACGCCCTGCCCGTAGGCTCGCGGGGTGAGCGACCGGATACAACAGATCGTGCGGCGGCTGCCCCGCATGGTGGACCTGACGGAGGTCTGGGAGACGGCTGAGCGCAGCCTCGCCGAGGGCGACGCCGCCTTCGTGGCCGATCTCGGAATCGCCCTGACGAAGGCGTACGGTGCCGAGACCGCCCAACTCCCTCAGTACCGCGGCGCTTTCGACCACCTGTTGCGGCTCCTGGCGCTTACCCCCGGCGGGCAGCACACCCGGCAGGCCCTTCGTCTGGTGGCCGTTGCCGCACGTGCCGACCGGAAGCAGGCTCGATACGCGGCGTCCTTGCTCGCCGCCGGGCAGACTCCCGACGACCTCGTGACTGTCTTTGCCGGTGGCGGTTCGCACGCGGGTGCCTGCGAAGAACTCCGCGCGTGCCTGGTCCACGAGCTGGTGCTCAGGCACGTTGCGGTCTGCGACGTGCCGGGGATCGCGGCATGGGCGCGGTCACCGCATTGGCGCCACCATCCGCTGGGCCGACTGCCGCTGTCGCTGTCCGCCCTGGAGGAGGCACCCGCGCTGCCGAGTTACTCGCTTCGCGGCGAGAGCCAGTCGATTCCGTACGGGCCGGACAAAGGGCCCGGAGCGCCGCTCGGCCGTGTCACGCGTACTCCACCGGCGACCGAGACGACCACCGAGGCGGCAGCGGCGGCGATCGCAGCCGCCGTGGCCAACTGGGTCGAGGAGTCCAACGGACAGGCCGAAGCCAGGACGTACGACCTCGCCGAACCGCTCGACGGCGACAGCGTCCCGGACACGCTGGTGTCACTGGGGCTGGAGTGCCTGCAGGAGCTGGGCCCGCGCAAACGGTTCTCGCTCGCCTCCTGCTCGGCAAGCCGGGTGTGGCGCATCCTCTTCGCCGCGGCGTCGGCCGGCGGGGCGTACAACCTGGGCCTGTACGGCGCCTACGGGCGGCTGGCCGCCTGGCGTTCGCTCGCCGCGCTCTCGGGCGCCGCCGAGGGCGCCTCGCCCGAGGAGGTGGAACGGCAGGCCCGCGAGTGTGCCTGGTACGGCTTCGAAGCCGCTACACGGTGGTTCCAGCAGGTGGCCTGGGACATCGGGTTGGCCGCTGTCGCGCCAGGACGGCGGCGGCTCGCCGTACTGGCCGCCACGGATACGGACTGATCGCCGCCGCGCGCAGCGGTCGCCCGCCCTGCGACATGGTCGAGCGGGCCCCGCGGACCCTGTATGATCGTTTACGCAACTCCGGTGCGGCGCACGGGAGTCACGCGTCTGTGGTCCAAGGAAAGACGTCCACCAACCGGTGGGAAATGCAGCTGCAAGGCCTGCCGGGCGCTCCATAGCGAGCAAGGCCCCCGCGCTCTTACGAGGCGGGGGCCTTCGCCGTTCCCGCCGCCGGAGCAGCCGGCCTCGTCGGCACTTTCGGGGACAGCCGGGGGGGCGCTAATCCCGTTGTCCCGTTCCGCACGGCGCTGCCACGCTGGAACGATGATCGAAACAGGACTGGCCGGAAAAGCCGTTCTCGTCACCGGCGCCCACCACGGGATCGGGGCGGCGATCGCCGACGCCTTCGCGGCGCAGGGCGCGCGTACGGCGATCCACTACTTCACCGGCGGTGATCAGCCGCCGCACGGCATCTCGTACGAGCACACCGTGGCCGACGACCCTGCGCTCGCCCAGCAAACCCTCCGCCACCTCAAGGAACGTGGCGCTCCAGACGCTCTGGCCGTTCCTGCCGACCTCGGCGGCAGCCGACCGGAGCAGGCCGACGCGGCGGCGCGGCAGCTCTTCGACGCCGTCGAGGCGCGCTTCGGCTCCATCGATGTCCTGGTGAACAACGCCGCACACTGTGAACACCCGGACAGCGCCCGCTCGGTGACCGCCGACGGGCTGCACCGCACCTACCGCGTCAACGTCTACGCGCCGGCCCTGCTCGCCGGTGAACTCGTCCGCAGGAAGCGCCCGGCCGACCCCGCGTGCGTCATCAATATCTCGACGGACGCGGCCCGGGCGTTCCCCGGCCAGATCGCCTACGGGACGTCCAAGGCGGCACTGGAGGCGTACACCCGTGCCGCCGCGATCGAGCTGGGCCCCCTTGGCGTACGCGTCAACGCCATCGCGCCGGGGCCGGTGCAGACCGGCTGGATATCCCAGGAGCTGATCGAGGAGGTACGGCCCACGATCCCCCTGCGCCGGGTCGGCGAGCCGCAGGACATCGCCGATGCCGCGGTCTTTCTCGCC
Source organism: Streptomyces sp. UF-297 (assembly GCF_058245575.1). Lineage (NCBI taxonomy): Bacteria > Bacillati > Actinomycetota > Actinomycetes > Kitasatosporales > Streptomycetaceae > Streptomyces > Streptomyces sp. UF-297. The sequence goes on from NZ_JBSIBZ010000029.1 coordinate 24,733, forward strand.
TCGGCACAGGCGCGCTGGATCACCGGCCAGGTCCTCCAAGTAGCGGGCGGGCACGCGCTGTAAGGGGGCGGGGCTCGGGGGCGACGCGGCCATGGGGTCGGGGCTCCTTGGGCGGCTGGCTCGCCTGCGACCTGGCCGTACGGGCCGAGCTCTGGCCCGAGGTCCACCCACCCCCTATCCGGGCGGAGCGCCGGGCAGGCCTCACAAGAGCGCCGGTCAGGCCTCACAATGGAGAGATGGTCCCCTCCTCCGCCCGCAACCAGGCCCCCGCTCCAGCACCGCTTGCCGGAGGATGCCGCACGTACACGGTTCCCGACGCGGCTGCCTACCTGACCGGGCGGTGGTCGGTGGAGCGGGAACTGGTCGATGTCCGCGCCGGGGCGACGGGGACCTTTCGCGGTACGGCGGAATTCCGGCGCCCTTCTGGGGACGGCGACGAAGGCTCCGCGCATCTTCTCCACATCGAGGAGGGCGAGCTGCGGTGGAACGGCTTCACCGGCCCCGCCTCGCGTACGCTGCGTCTTCTCCCCCGCCCGGACGGCACGGCGCAGGTCGCCTTCGCCGACGGCAGGCCCTTCCATGACCTGGATCTGCGCTCCGGCCACTGGACTGCCCGCCACCCCTGCGCCGCCGACCGGTACGAGGGCGAGTTCACCGTCGTCTCGGCCGATGAGTGGCACCTGCGCTGGCACGTCACCGGCCCGGCCAAGGAACAGCTGCTGCGCTCGGTCTACCGCCGCGTCGGGTAGGACGCCGTGACCGGCCCGGCCCCGGCCGGGTGACGGTACGGACGCTGGCGAAGCGCATCTGGACGGTTGCGCCGGCGAAGGGCTGCGTGAGGATGACGAGCAAGGAGTACGTACCACTGTCATGGAGACCCGTATCAGCCTCGCTGCTCTGCGTGCCGTCGAGGCCGCAGCGCGCCGCCGCAGTTACACCCTGGCGGCAGAGGAACTGTATGTGACGCACAGCGCGGTAAGCCATCAAATCCGGCTGCTGGAGAAGCACTTGGGGGCGGCCCTATTCGTTCGTTCCGGCCCGCAGATGCTGCCGACCGCTGCCTGCGAGCGCCTGGCCTTGCGGCTGCGGCAAAGCCTCGGCGATATCGGCGATGCCCTGCGCGAAGCCGCCGCTGATGATGCAGCGGAGATGCCGCCTTTGCAGCTGAGCGTGATGGCCGACTTCGCGCAGGTATGGCTGATACGCCATCTCGACGATTTCAGCCGGGCCCATCCGCACATAGGTCTGTCGCTGACGATCCATACGGCAGTCGATCCGCCCGATCCGCGCTCCGTCGACCTGGGTATCTGGCACCGGCGTATCGATGCCCACGGCTTTCGCTCGCTCCGCCTGCCGCAGGATCGCGTCATTGCCGTCTGCAGTCCCTCATTCAAAGCCCGCTATCCGGAGCTGACGACCGAGGATCTCCCGCGAGTGCCCCTGCTGCGCTTCGGCCTGCGTTCATGGAAAGAGTTCTTCGAGTCCGCGGAGGTGAATGCGGACGAACCACCGCACGGGGTCATTTTCACCGACGCGGGTGCCCTGCTCACCGCCGCATTGGCCGGGCAGGGAGCGGCCATGGTGCGCAGGCAGATGGCCGCTCCCTACATACGCGACGGCGCCCTGGTACAGATCGGCGCAACCGATATCCCCGCCTATCTCGATTACTTCATCAGCTGGCAGGAGGGCCACCGCCGTGAAGCCGCCATTGCCTCTTTCTACCAGTGGCTTCAGGACCGTCTGGACACGACGGCGGCCAGTGAGGCCTAAGGCCTGAGCACGCCTTTCCCGCTCCCGCCGCAGGCAATGCGGGGAGCACCGCTCTCAGGCCCGAACGCGGTGATCGTAGAACGTCACGTCCTCCCCTTCGCGCAGGTCGAGCACCTCGCAGCCGGTCTCGGTCACCGCGACCACATGCTCCCAGTAGGCCGCCGGCGACTTGTCCGCGGTGACGGCCGAGCGCGTCGGATTGGACAGCCGGATGCCCTCCCCGGACCCGGCACAGATGAACGGCTCCACGGTGATGACCATGCCCTTTTCCAGGACTCGGCCCTCGTTGCGCTCGTCCTTGTAGTACGGGATCAGCCAACCGTCGGCGTGCACCTGTCCGATCGAGTGCCCGGTGGCGCTGGCCACCCGCAGCATCGAGAATCCGTAGGACTCCACATACGCCTCAACCTGTTCGGCGATCGACTGGAGTTCGACACCCGGGCGGACCAGGCCAATTCCCAGGCACATGGCCTGGTAGCCGACGGTGGACAGCAGCCGGGCCTCGGCCGAGGTGTCCTCGCCCACGATCCACATACGCTGGGTATCACCGCACCAGCCGTCCTTCTTGAGGCTGACGTCCACTCCAAACAGATCGCCCTTCTTCAGCGGAATTTCGCTGGGTTCACCACTGAAGGCAATCTCGTTATGGGCGATCGAGATACTCGCGTACTCACTGGAGTCGTAGCCCGAAAGATCTTCACGGTCGATCTCCGCACCGTACTTGTTGACGATGAGGTCATACGCGACATCATTGATCCTCTTCGAGGTCACTCCGGGCTGCACGAACGGCGAGAGATCCTGCAGGACCTGAGCGGCGATACTTCCGGCGGCACGCAGCATGGCGATCTGCTCAGGGGTCTTTATCGAGATCGAGTGGTAGTCGATGTCCTGACTCATGTGAACTCCTGTCGGCTGGTAATCGGCCGGCGTTCGGCACGTACGGCCTACCCGGCGGCACCAGACCTCGTCGGCCTGTGACAGCAAGTATTCGATTCACTGCGGCAATTGACCAACGATCATTATTTGACGCGGATGTGCATCGCGTTTGACGGGCGCCCTCGGCAGGGGCCCGCCCTCGGCCATGAGCCAGGGAGCCAGCGCAGCCCTTCGGAATCCTCACTCCGGCAGCGGGGCGGCGATCCGCTTCTCGAACCAGTGGTGGGCGTACGGCTCGTCGTTGAAGGCCGGGACCTCCTGGAAGCCGCAGGAGTGGTACAAGCCGATCGCGGGGCTGAGCGCCTTGTTGGTGTCCAAGCGCAGCACGTCGCAGCCGTGCCGGACGGCTCGCGCCTCCAGCTCGGCCAGGAAGCGGCGGCCGAGGCCAAGCCCCCGGGTGCGGGGCGCGACCCACATGCGTTTGATCTCGGCCGGGGCGTCGGCCGGCAGCTTCAGGCCGGCGCAGCCGACGGGCTCGCCGTGCATCCGGGCGACCAGGAACAGGCCGCGCGGCGGCCTCAGTTCGCCCGCGTCGGGCAGCAGGCTGCGCGCCGGATCGAAGCCCGTGTCGAAGCGTTCCTGAAGTTCGGCAAAGTACGACCGCAAACAGAGCAAGGCGTCGGGGTGGTCCGGGTCGACGACGTCCAAGGCGACCGTCGCAGCCGTCAGCAGCCGGTCGACCTCGGCCATGGCGGCGACCAGGCGGGCGCGCTGGTCGGAGTTGAGCGGGTCCAGCAGCGAGCCGGCCAGCTCGTCGCTGCGGTCGTCCAGCAGGGCACGCTCCGTACGGCCCGCGTCGGTGAGCCGTACGGTACGCACCCGCCGATCCCGGGGCTGCGGCTCCACCGTCACCAGCCCGTCGGCCTCCAGGGCACGCAGCAGACGGCTCACGTACCCGGAGTCGAGCCCGAGCCGTTCACGCAGTCGCCGTACGTCCTGCCCCCGCTCACCGATCTCCCAGAGCAGCCGGGCTTCGCCGATGGGCCGGTCGCGGCCCAGATAGCGGTCGTGAAGCACACCCACGCGCTCAGTGACCGTGCGGTTGAACCGCCGCACCTGCTCGATCTGCTCCGCATCCATTCTCTGACTCTAGTCAGAGAATGCCGTCCGAGCCAGACGACACCGCCACTCCAGGGCTACGGGCTGCCTGACCTGTTGGACACATCCTCGGGCGAGAAGCGCGCCACGGTGCGTGCGAAGTGGGCGGGGCCATCAAGCCAGGGGGAATGGCCGGCGCCTGGCTGGACGGCCAGTTCGGCATGGGGGCGACAACTCGGCTATGTCAGCGGCGACAGGCGACATGGGGGCGCAGGTCGCTATCCAGTTCGCCCTTCATCATCCGCGAGCAACAGCTTCTCTCCCCGCGACGGGAAGGATTCAGCCCTCTCCCCTGTTACACAAAGGCAGTGAACTCAAGGCGCTGAATGGAGAGATGAGACTGTGTCGGTAACTTTCAACGAGGAGACGCGCAATCTGCTGGACGGGCGGAACTTCGCCACCGTCGCGACGCTGAACAAGGACGGCGGGCCGCAGACGTCGCTGGTCTGGATCGCAAGAGATGGAGATGCGGTGCTCTTCTCCACCACAGCAGGGCGCCTGAAGGCCAAGAATCTGGCCCGGGACCCACGGGTCAGCCTCACGGTCTTCGACATCGAAAACCCGTACCGGTCCGTGGACATCCGCGGAACCGTCGAGCTGATCGAAGACCCTGAGAAGTCACTGCCCCACACGCTCTCCCACAAGTACCGCGGCCAGAACCCGCCGGCAGAGTCGGACGATGTGCTCCGGCTGATCGTCCGGGTCACACCGCAGAAGGTCACCGGCTTCAACATCTAAGACCTGCCGCCTGGTTGCCCCGTGCCGAGCGCCGGGGCGACCGTCCGCGTCGGGGTGGTCTCGGCTCAGTGCCGCCCGCTGCCGTATGCGTCCGTAATTCGCTCGACCGCACGCCGAGTGGACCGTACGCAGGCGTAGACATGTCGAGCTGCACGCCTCAGGAATCGCGGACCCAGGCAATGAATTCATCGGCAAGGACCGGAGGGTTGGCCAGTTCGGTCCTACGGGCGATCCCGTCGTAGTACGCCAGCTCGTGGACGATCACTGGCGCGGGCTTGCCGATGGACCTCTGATGAGGTCGCCGACCACAGTCAGTTGATTCTGGGTCCGGAAGGCGTAGTTCCAGCGGGCTTCCGCTCGGTCGGACGCGTCCTGGATGCTCCGTTGAACCTGAGTTTCCGTGTTGTAGTCGATCGTCAGAGTCGGCTGACGCGGATCGTCGTGCTCGTTCTCGATGAAGAATGAGATGGCGTAGATGTCATCCGTTGTGGAGTCGGTGATGGACGAGATCGCTTGCGTTGCCAGAGCCTGAAGGTGGTCCGGGAAGGTCACGGCATGAAGCGATACATGCCGATCGAGTCGTGCGTGGCGGTGTCCGCAAAGCCGAACTTCTCGTAGAGAAAACGCGCGGGGCCGTCCGCAATCAGCGAGACGTACGCGGTCGCAGGCGCCCGGCGCTCCAACTCCTCGGTGAGCGCGGCCATGATGCGCTTGCCGAGACCTCGCCCCTGATGTGCGGGGTGCACACAGATGTCGACGATCTGGAACGCGGTTCCGCCGTCACCGATGATCCGCCCCATGCCGATGGGCTCACCCTCGTGGTGGAGCACCACGCCGTACCACGTGTTCGGCAGAGCAATCGCCACCGCCTCAGGAGTCTTGTCGGAGAGGCCGGCGTCGGTCCGCAGACGACGGAAAACTTCAACGGACGGCACACCCGCGCGCAACTCGTAAGGGTCGTTCATGGATTGCATGTGTTACATACTAGCGGGATGCGTGGCGCGGCTCGCCCGGAACTTCAGGCGGGGGATGGCTTCTCGCGCGGTGCCATGCCGTTCGGGCGGCACGGCGTAGGCGGCGGTAGCCAGCAGCTCGTCCGTGCTCACTCGCCCTGGAGGCACTGCGCCTCTCCCTCCGCTGCCAGGAATTCATCGAAGGTACGCGGCGCACGCCCGGTCAAATCCCGTACAGCCGACGTCACTTCGAACATCGCCCCGGACGCCATATCCGCATAGAGCCATAGAAGGTCATCGACGAACCAGCCGGGCAGCCCCTGCGACCGCAGTTCCGCAACGGCCTCATGGGGCGGCAGATCACGGAAAGGGACGGCGAGCTTGGCGGCGATCTCGTCATGCGTGAGCGCTTCGGGGCCGGTGAGTGGATAGGTTTTGCCAGCACCTTGCGAGCCCGTCAGCAGGGTGGCGGCGCAGGCTGCGACGTCGTAAGCGTCGATGTACGCCACCTTGCCCGTTCCGTACGGGCCCGCCAAGGCGCTTGTATGGGTGAAGCCACCCTCTCCCGTGAAGAAGTTCTGCATGTATCCGGTCGGCTGCAGCAGCGCCCACTCCAGGCCGGACGACTTGAGGTGGCGCTCGATTTCCCAGTGCGCGCGCACGAGATGGTGCCCGATGCTGCCGGTCGCGCCCGTCACGAGAATCATCCGTCCCCCTTGGTGGCACGGTCGACGAAGCCTTCACGAGTACGTCGACCACCATAGCGGAGGGGCTCTCCGTTTAATGTGTTGGGAGTCTGCTGGCCTTGCGGCGGGCGACGGTCTCACCCGCCAGGGGACGCATCCCGCAACAGGTCTCAGGAATCAAGGACGGCGGCGACGGCTTCGATCTCGACGAGTTGGTCGTCGTAGCCGAGCACGGTGACGCCCATCAAAGTGCTGGGGACATCGTGGTCGCCGAACGCGTCCCGGACTACTTCCCAAGCAGTTACCAGATCCTCCCGCCGGGTGGACGCGACGAGAACCCTCGTGCTGATGACATCCTGCAATGAGGCCCCGGAGGCGGTGAGAGCGAGCTTCATATTCTCGACGGCTTTCGCTGCCTGGCCCGCGTAGTCACCGACCGCTGCCGTGGAGCCGTCCTCGTTCAGTGGGCACGATCCGGCGAGGAATATAAGGCGTGCATCGGCCGGTGCCGTGGCTGCGTAGGCGTACTCGGCGACGTCGGACAGGGAAGCGGAACGAATCAATGTGATGGCACGGGCCATGGTCGTTCGGGTCCTTTCACATCGGACGGAAGTCGGGCGGAAGCGCAGCCATCCTGACAGGGACGTGCTGGCTCCCGCCTCCTGTTTTCGCCTCGCGCCGGATCACCTGCGCGGCCGACGGGCTGATCGCCTCAGCCTGCATGGGCAGGGCGGCCGACTCACGCGCCGCTCGCCCCACCGATCGTCCAGCCTCTCGTCAATTGGTGGGGCCGCTCCAGTAAGCGTCCTTCCACTTCTTCGCGTCGGGGCTGAACTCAACCTCGATCTTGTCCGCCGCGTCGGGCGGAAGCGAGAACGCGTACTTTCCGACAGCTTGCTTTCCCGGGAGGACGTAGCCGGTGATGACCTTCTGCCGCCCGCTTCCGTCGATCACCAGCTCCGCGGAGGCCCCGTCGGCGTCATTGACATCCGGCAGGCCGGTCTCGACCGGGATCCGCTGGTTGCCGGTGTTGACCACGGTCACCGTGATCTGAACGGCCTTGTTTCCCTTCTCATGGCCCAGGACGAAGTCGTCCGGGATAAAGGGCTTCGGCTTGGCGACCGTGACCTTCAGGCCGTTCTCGAAGGTGTACGTCTGGCCGAACGACAGATGCCGGGCCTTTTCGGCGGCGGAGGCCGAGGCGGACGCCGACGCTTCCGCCGCCTTCTCTTCCTCGACCTTGGCACGGGCGTCATCGACGGCCGTCTTCACCGCCGTGACAGTGAGCACTCCCCCGCCGACCGCGATCACCAGGCCGGCCACGCCAAGGATCACGCCGGTCAGCGCCATGGCCTTGCTCGTCACCAGATCCTTGCGCGCATAGCTCATGCCGATGAGACCGAAGACCACGGCCAGCAGGGCCGGAAGCCATGTCACCCAGAACAGGATGACGAACAGGCCGAGGACGACGCTGATGATGCCGAGCACCAGGGCAGCGATTCCCATGCCATTGCGGGCCTGTGCCACCGGCAGCGGGAACGGCGGCGCGACGTGGGCAGCGGCCGATTCCGGTGACGGCGGAGCCCATGGGTTGTGGGCTTCCGGCGGCTGCTCCACAGCCTTCTGGCCGTCGGGCGGGGTGGGTATGGTCATGCACAGTCCTTTGGGCGGGCCTTTCGGGCAGACCCATGACATTACCAGGCCGTTTTTGCAATTACTTTGCCTAATTCCCGGATGGCATTCCGGAATGGCAGGAGCCCGGCTGCAGGGCTGCCTCCCGCCCTATCCCGACGGCGTGAATTCACCCGGCCCACACCGGATTTCGGTCTGCGCGCCGCACGTCCGAGGCCCCCGTTCCGTCCTGCCCGACTTCGGTTCGACGAGTTCCATCTCCATATCGGCCAGGCCCGGCCCGTTGCGGACCGCATGGCTGAGCGTCCCGCCCAAGAAGACGAGAGCCCGCTCGCCCCCATCGATCCGGGCAAGGTACGGCTGCACCATCGCGGTCGTCCCGGCTGCGTGCAGCGCGGTGATATGCCGTACGGCCAGGTCGTGCAGGTGCTCCGCGTACTGGGCACTGTCGCGGGCGCCGGCGGAGACGGCAGGCTTGATTGAGAAAGGGCCCTTGGGGAGCGCAGCTGCCTCGCCGTGGGCAATGGACAGGCCCACGTCCACTCTCAGCCCCAATGACGAGCGGGCTGGAGTGGGGCAGTCGGCCCTTCGCCGACCGCAGCACCTGCCGGGCGCCAGCGGCCGGTCCGATGTCTGATGCCGGTACCGGTGCCGGTGCCGGTCCAGAGTTCCCGTGCGGACGAGTGGTGTGCGTCGCCGCGAGGAGTGGCGGTTGGCGATCGCCGTATTGCGCTGGGGACTTGAGGGGCAACTCTCAGATTGGGCGGTGCACCGGCATCTTGAACACCACGCGGGGAACTTAGGCTAACCTAAGTCCGCCTTCGGTCGGCCTGCTGGGCCGAACCCGCTGACGAGGACGGTCACGATGAAGCAACCACACAGCCAGGGCATACCCGGGACCGCGCGGACGCGAGACGGACGCGAGCTGTTCTATATGGAGCACGCGGGACCTGCCGCGGGCGGACCGGCGACCGTGGTCTTCGAGGGTGGGCTGGCGTCGACCCGTTCCTATTGGGCGCTCGCCCAGCAGGCCGTGGCGGGAGCGGCCCGGACGGTGGTCTATGACCGCAGCGGGCTCGGCCGCAGCGCTCCCGATCCCTCCGGCTCGCGCCGCCTCGCCCGGCTCGCCGACGACCTGGGCGATCTGCTCGACCACCTGGGGCCGGGCCCCTTCGTCCTGGTCGGCCACAGCTGGGGCGGCCCGATCGTACGTCTGGCCGCGGCGGCCCGGCCCGAGCGGATCGCGGGACTCGTACTGGTCGATCCAACGGACGAGGCCTGCGATCTGCTCTTCGACCAGTCCATCCGCAGGCTGGAGAAGAACCGCTACCGCATCAGTGTGCTGCTGGCGCGACTCGGGGTGTTCCCCCTTCTCTTCCGTAAAGTGACCGCCGCCCTGCCGCCCGAGGCGGCCTCCGATATGCGCGCCGAGGCCTTCACTGTCTCTGCTATGCACACCATGGGCGCCGAACAAGCTTCCATCGAAGCCGACTTGCGTGCCTTGCGCGACCGTACGCCCGCACTCGGCGATATCCCTTTCACGGTCATCTCCGCCACCCGCCCCACCACAGGAATGAGCGCAGAGGCGCGCGAGTCCGTGAATGCGTCCCACATACACCGGGCACAGCAGTCATCACACGGGAGGCACGTCTACGCGCACAAGGCCGACCACATGGTTCCGATAACCGAACCCGAGGTTATCGTCGCCGAGTTGGAGCGGTTGCTCGACGCCGTCGGCGATCGCATTACGGAGCACTGACACGCTTCCGCGACGTCCGCCGCCCATGCCCGGCGAGATCGGCCATGGGGACAGGCCTGGGCGATCATCTTCTGCCGCAGCACTGAGAGCTGGGACGCCGTGTCGTGGACAAGGTAGAGGTCGCGGCGCCGCGTCCAGGCCTGCCCTGAATGCTCGTCGTACGTGTGCGGCATGGCAAAGCCACACGGGGCGAAGGCCCGCATTCCGCGGTCAGTGATGGTCTGTACGCAGCGCTTGAGACGGTCGCGAAAGCCGATGACGCAGGCAGTTCCCATGCCGCCGGGGATGTTCTTGGCGGGCGGTTGTCGAAGCCGACGTCCAGCAGTGCGGGCGCGATCGTACGAGCCGTCCGCCGATCGTCGAGTTCCCGGACTACCCATCGCACCGCTACAGCACGTGCGGTGCATTGCCAGTCGGAAAAGTCTTTGACGTCTGACGAGGGTCGGCGATCGGATGGTGGCTTATGAGTGCAGGACAGATGCAGCGCGGGTTGCATCCCATGGGTGAAGATCTTGTGCGGCGGCTGGTTGCTGGGCAGTTTCCGCAGTGGGCGGGGCTGGCGGTGGAGCAGTTTCCGTCCGGTGGCACGGTCAATGCCATGTACCGGCTGGGTGACGGCATGGTTGTGCGGCTGCCGCTGATGAAGGGCGGGGTCGAGGATGTGTCGATGGAGCGGGAGTGGCTGCCGCGCCTCGCGGCCCTGCTGCCCACGGCTGTCCCTGAGGTGCTCGGGGCCGGGGAGCCCGCGGAGGGGTATCCGTGGCCGTGGTCGGTGTACCGGTGGCTGGGAGGGGAGAATCCGGAGGCGGGCGTGCTGAGCGAGCCCGTACTGCTGGCCAAGGATCTGGCCGAGTTCGTGGCGGCGATGCGGAGCGTCAGCCTGCCGGGGGCGCCGGAGGCCTACCGCGGCGGGCCGGTCGCCTCGCTCGACGTGGCGACCCGGGCGGCGATCGAGGAACTGCGCGGCATCCCGCAGGAGGGCGTCGACTGCGATGCTGTGACCGCCGTATGGGAGGACGCGCTGCGGGCACCGGGCTGGGGCGGGCCGCCGGTATGGCTGCACGGTGACCTGATGCCGGGCAACGTGCTGGTGGACGTCGGCCGGCTGACCGCGGTGATCGACTTCGGGTGCATGGGGGTGGGCGATCCGGCCTGCGACCTGTTCCCGGCATGGAATCTGCTGCCGGCCCATGCGAGAGAGGTCTTCCGCGAGGCTCTCGGCGTGGACGACGCGACGTGGAGCCGCGGCCGGGGGCGAACGCTCTCGCAGGCCCTGATCGCGCTGCCGTATTACCGGAGCACGAACCCGGCGATGGCGCGCAATGCCCGGCATGTGATTAGGGCGGTGTTGGGAGAGGGCTGAGGTTCGCGTGCAGCTGTTCGCGGGCTGGTCAGTCGAATTCCAGCTCGCGGAACCTCAGGTGCTCCTGAACCTCGCCGTTCCGCCGTCTGTCCCGCCCCACCGACAGCTGGTCACCACTCCCGAGCGGCGATCAGCTCTTCCACGTCCGCGTCCGTGAAGCCGTACGCCGACGCCACGAACCAGAAGTCCTCGGCTATCTCCTCGCGCGCGACGGTTTCGATCTCGCTCCCCTCCTCCTCGAACTCGGTCTCCAGCAGGTTGAATTCCTCCGTCGCCGCCTCGGTGAGCGCGTACAGCGCGGCCAGGTCCGACGGCTGGTCGGCTTCGATGCGCTCGCACAGTCTCAGCAGGATCGCTGTGCCCTTGTCCAGGACGTGGTCCGGGAAGTACTCGTCCGCGTACAGCTGCTGCAGGAACTTGTGCTGCGCCACCTGCTGGTTGGTGATCGCCATCGCGGGCCCCATCTCCTTCGAAACGTCGATGCACTGATCGTGCACCATGCCACTGACAATCTCGTTGCGGGATGTTCCGCGGGGGTGGGGCATGGCGCTGCGGCCGGGGGCGATGGCTCTGGCGCACGGACTTCAACTCAGGTGTCGTGTACGGCGCTTGGGTCCGACTCCATTGCGGACGGCGGGTGTGTCGGTGCTGTCGGCAGGTACGTCCGTACGGTTCGTGCGGCGTACCGACCACGCGCCCGCGAGAACGACCAGCGCCAAGGCGCACAGCTGGCGTGCCGTCAACTGCTCGTGCAGGAGGACGTAGCCGACGAGCGCGCCCACGGCCGGGCTGAGTGCGAGCAGGACTCCGAAGGCGCGGGTGTCGATGCGCCTGAGGACCGTCATGTCCAGTAGGTACGGGATCAGGGAGGACAGTACGGCGACCAGGAGGCCGGTGCCGAGGGCGGTGGGGTGGGCGGCTATCGCGTCGCCGCTCTGGGCGGCGGCGATCGGTGTCAGCAGGCAGGCGCCGCAGGCCAGGGCCAGGGCCAGGCCCGTCCAGTCGGAGAAGAGGTGGCCGACGCGGCGGCTCAGCAGCACATAGGCGGCCCGGCACAGTGCGGCCGCGCCGCCGAGCACAAGTCCGGTGACGGGAAGTGAGGCGCCCGGGGCGGCCAGGAGGATCACGCCGATGAGCGCCACCGCCGCCACTGCGAGGTGTTCCAGTCGGCGGGAGAGGGCGATGGACAAGGCGAGTGGGCCGAGGAGTTCCAAGGTGGCGGCGACGCCGATCGGCAGGTGGCCGATGGCCTGGAAGTACGCCAGGTTCATGGCCGCGATGATGAGGCCGAGGGCGATCGCCGCCCGCCATTGCCCGGTGGTGATCGCTCGCAGCCGAGGACGGACCAGCGACCAGAGGATCGCGGCGGAGAAGAGCAGCCGCATACCCGCCAGTGCTGTGGGGCCGACGGTCTCGTACGCGTCTTTGGCCACTGCCGAGCCCGCTTGGAGGCTGACGATCTGAGCCAGCATCAACGCCGGTGCTGCGGTGGCGCCTTGCAGTCGGCTGGGCTTGTGCACCCTCACGTTTCTCCCGTCCCTTCCGGTCCTCTCAGCGTTCTCCGGTGACAGGACGTGCGGTCGATTACGCCTGCCGGGAGGCCCCGTAGGGACTCGGCGTCCCCACACGGTGCTGTAATCGCCTTATGCATTTCAACCATTACGGAGGGGAAGCCGCCCGGCTGGCCACGGACCTGGTCAACCTGACCGAGCCACCAGGGCCGCAGAGCCTCGAACCGGTACTCGCCGCGCACGGCATCGTTCGCCGCGTACTCACCACCGCACAGGCCGACGAGATCTGGAGGTGGAGCCGGCGCCTGTCCGGGTGCTTCGGGCCGCAAGGCCTCGAAGAGCGATGCCAGTTGGTCAACGCGCTGCTCGCCGACGCCTCCAGTACGCCCCAGATCTCACTGCACGACGGCCGGCCGCATCTCCACTACAGCGCCGCGGATGCGGACGCCGCCGCCCATATCCGGGCCGTCACCGCGGCCGGACTCGCGTACATGGTGTGCTTCGCGGGAGCCGACCGGCTGGGGCGCTGTGCGCGTCACGGCTGCGGCCTGGCGTTCGTCGACACGTCCCGCAACGGCAGGCGCGTCTACTGTTCGGTGCGCTGCGCCAACAATGACGCCGTGGCGCGGCACCGCGGGCGACGCCGTGACGAGGATGAGCCGTTGGCAGGGCGGGAGGCGCAGCGGAGATGACCGGTCGGCGCATGGGCGGTGGCGAGTGCAGCCGGTGCGTACGAGGCCTGCGTGGTCATCGCGACGCCGCGGGCCCTGTATGATTCTGGAGGTAACTTCGGTGCACCGCACGGGAGTCACGCGTCTGTGGTCCAAGGAAAGACGTCCACCAACCGGTGGGAAATGCAGGTGCAAGGCCTGCCGGGCGCTCCATGGCAAGCAAGGCCCCCGCACTCTTACGAGGCGGGGGCCTTCGCCGTTTTTGATTCGCGATCAGGCCAAGGGGCCGGTTCCTTCGATCCGGCCCGTCCTGCCCCCCTGCCCCGTCCCTTATGCCTTGTCAACCGTTCGGTAGGTGCACACGTTCACGCCCGCGCTGCTGGTGACGCTGGAGACCAATTCGAGCGTGCGCAGTGCGGCGTCGGCGGGGAAGATCGACTTACCGCCGCCGAGCAGCACCGGCATGATCATGAGGCGGAGTTCGTCGACCAGGCCCTCGCTCAGGAGAGTGCGCGCGAGGGAGGGGCTCCCCATGACCAACAGGTCGCCGTCACCGGTCCCGCGCAGTTCCCGGATGCGGGCGACGGCCTGGTCTCCGGGGATGAGCGTGGTGTTGTTCCAGGTGAGCTGGTCGTCGTTCAGCGTCCCGGACACGACGTACTTCCGGATGGAATTCATCCTGTCGGCGAAGGGGTCTCCGGCCCGCTCCGGCCATGCCCCGGCCATCGTCTGCCACGTACGGCGCCCGAACAGCAGCGCCTCGGCCGTCGACATCGCGTCGTCGAATGCGCCGCCCACTACCTCCGGATCGAAGAACGGGTGCGACCAGCCACCGTGGGCGAAGCCGCCGTCGGTGTCCTCTTCCGCTCCGCCCGGCGCCTGTACGACGCCGTCCAGGCTCATGAACTCGCTGATGACGATGCGCATGGGGACTCGCTCCTCTTTCACGCTACAGGGGTACGGCGAGGGTGACTGTAGCGCCGCTCCAAGAGCATCGCTCCCCTGGAATCCGCGGTGGGGATGCGGGGTTCGCTGCTCGTCGTACCCCGGCCCGTCACGACGGCGCTGCTCTACTCCCGGTCCTGCTCCGCGTCGACGGCGGTACGGCCGACCAGCCTTTCGTAGCGCTGTCGGGCGGCCTGCGGGGTGCCGAGCCCGAGCCCGAAAGCGATCTCCGGCCAGGTCATGCCGCGGCCACGCGCCATCTGGAGAAGACCGGCCTCCAGTTCGTCCATCTCTCCGCGGGCGCGCGGCACGAGGCTCAGTGCGGCGGTGATGTCCGCCTGGTCCACCTCGGGCTCGCCCTCCTCGGGCCGTGCGGCTCCGCTGAGCAGGAACGACACGAGCCGGATGGCCTCGTGCGGCGCTATGACGGTGGGGTGGACCTGGCGCTGCCGCTGGGCGTCGGTGGCGGCATGCCGCTCGGCGATGCGGAACAGGGACGCGTAGACGCGTTGTGCTCGCGCTTGGTCCGGGTTCGGGGGCGTGAAGGGGTCCGCGGTCTGGTCGGAAGTCGATGCCATGTGATCAGGATGGGTCAGCACACGAGTTGGCGTCAACTATCCATTGTGAACACTTTGTTTGCATTGAGCTGCCGCTGGAGTCCGGTTCAGAGGTGGGGTCCTGTAGCGGGGCGTCGCCGGTACGGGGGTGTGATGGTGCCGATTGAGGGGTCCGGCCCTGGCGTATCTATGATCAACCGTTCCATCAGCAGTGTGAAACGGGGAAGCAGCAGTGAGTTGCAAGACGTGGGTGCGTACGGCGGCGGCGGTTGTGCTGGCGGTCGCGGGGGTGAGCGCCTGTGGGTCGAAGGCGGAGCCGGTCAAGGGTGTGCCGGTGGCCAGCCCGACGGCGGCAGCGGGTGAGAAGGCCACGGCGCAGCGTCCCGCGCCCGGAGACAAGGCGCCGGCGCTGGAGCAGATCAAGTACAGCCTCGAAACGCGGGTGCTCGCCATGGGCGGCGTCGCGAAGCCGACGAGCAGTACCTGCGACACCAAGGAGGTCGGCGACAAGCCTCAGACCTTCATGTGCACCGTCAAGTACATGGGAGTCGAGGTGCCCTTCCGCGTGGAAACGAAGGGCGGATTCATCTTGATGCAGTACACCGCCACTCCGACCAAGGGCGGTGTGGTCACTCGCGAAGGCGTGCACGCCACGGCGTGGCAGCGGTACGCCACCATCGGGGAAACGGTCAGGAAGTCGCTGACCTGCGATGACATTCCCGAGGCCCGTCTGGTTCCGGTCGACAAGCCGACCGGGTACCAGTGCCATGTCGGCAAGGGTGGCCTGAAGGGCGACTACGACGTGATCATCAATGGCAACGGAGGGATTCGGCTGCACTGAGCGGCCGCTCTCCCGTATCTCGGCGGCCGACGGCCGCGATCCACGACCGACGAACCGAAAGCGCTGACTGCAATGACCGTTCACGAACCGATCCCGGCCACCGCGCGCACCAGAACGCCGTCGCGGCGCCCTTCACGCATATCCGCCGCCGGGCTGCGCGCCGCGGCCGCAATTGCCGCTGCCGTTTCCGTACTGACGTGTGCGCCCGGCGCGGCCGTCGCCGCGGAGCCGCACCAGACGCACTCCGCCACGCAAGCCGCTCTCGACGCCCTGCGCGCAAAGGGCGGTATGCCCGGGATTGCGGGGCAGACGAAGTCCGCCGAGGGCAGCTGGTTCGGCTCGGCCGGATATGCCGACACCGCGAGCAAGCGCAAGCGCTCGGCCGCTGACCACCTTCGCGCGGGCAGCCTGACCAAGACCTTCGTCACCGTCGTACTGCTCCAGCTGGAGGGCGAGGGGAAGCTGAGTCTGGACGATTCCGTGGAGCGATGGCTGCCCGGCGTCCTCAAGGGGAATGGCTACGACGGCAACAAGGTCACGATTCGTCAGCTGCTGAACCACACCAGCGGAATCCATGACATGGTGTCCACGCCGGAGTGGCACGCGTACATGAACGGTCCGGGCTTCCTGGCCCACCGCTATGAGACGCGTACGCCCCAGCAGATCGTCGACATGGCGCTCAAGTACCGGCCCGATTTCGAACCGGGCACGGGCTGGAACTACTCCAACACCAATTTCGTCCTGGCCGGCATGGTCATCGAGAAGGCCACCGGCACGTCCTATGGCGCCGAGGCCACACGGCGCATCATCAACCGCCTCGGCCTGAGTGAGACATCCTTCCCCGGTACCAATCCGAAGCTGCCCAAGCCGCATGCGATCGGCTACTCCAAGCTGTACGCCACCGACCCCGGTCCGGAAATCTACGACGCCACGGAGTACAACCCCGCCTGGTCCGGTGCCACCGGCGAGGTCATCAGTACCACCGGTGACCTCAACCGCTTCTACAGCGCGCTGATGCAGGGCAAGTTGCTCCGGCCCGCGCAGCAGAAGGAGCTTGTGACCACCGTCAAGACGGGCACTTTCTACGACTACGGACTCGGTCTGATCGTGCGCACCCTCTCCTGCGGCAAGAAGGTGTACGGCCACGACGGCATCGTCTGGGGTTCCCTGACCAGCTCGGCCACCACCGCCGACGGATCGCACAGCCTCACCTTCCACATCAACGGCGACTGGCTGGAGGACGGCCAGCTCTACCAGGACGTCTTCGAAGCGGAGTTCTGCGGCAAGCGGCCGTAGCGCCATCGCGTTCCGCCCGTGTTCCGTCGCACCGGGGGCGAAGATCCGGCCCCGGTGCGACGCCGTCAGGTGCCACGAGTTGGAGGAGACTCCCTCCGTCTCTACGGGGGCCGTTAAATCGCCGGTGGCGCCTTTCCCGAGAGAGCGCGACGTTCGGCGTCCGATTGAGGCGTTGAATTCGTCATGATCGCATATGCCGGAATCACGGGCGGCCGGAACTCCGGCTCGTGGGCGGCCGTGACGACCGGCGCCCGGACGACAAAACAGTCCCTCACCGTGGCGAGGGACTGTCGATCGTTCTCAGGTGTTCAGCTGGCCTTGGCGTATGCCTCGCGAATATCGGCAGGCACACGCCCGCGGTCGTTGATGCTGTAGCCGTTCGCCTTGGCCCAAGCTCGGATCTTTGCGGTGTCGTCGCTGCCTCCAGCCTTGACCTTACGGGCGCCGGACGCACCCTTGATGCGGCCCGTCTTGCGTGCGGCCTTGACGAAAGGACCGAATGCCTGGAGCAGCTGCTCGTAGCTGTCCGGGCCGAGGTCGATCTCGTATGCCACACCGTCGAGCGAGAAAGTGTGAGTGGTTGCCTCCTCAGCTTCTTCGCCGGTGAGGTCGTCGATGTAGAGGGTTACGATCTTCTGTGCCATGGTCCGAATGATACGGCTCGGATTGGGACACGTACACCACGCAGAGGAAATTCTCACTCTCTCGTGCACATTCATTGAGTTCAGGGGACAGGGCAAGGCTCCGTCCCATGGCCTGCGTTGGTGTGCGCGGCCCCTGAAGAGAGCGACCCGCTGAGCGGGATGCGCCCAGGCGACCGTGCACTAACTACCGCTGCAGGCGTAGCGCGTTGGAATGAACGCGCCCCGATCCCCCTACAGCGGCTGTCTCTTGAGCCTGCCCTGCATCGCCGCAATCTATCCGGGTTGATTCTTTAACTCGTGCCACATGCATCAGGGCAGACCTCAAAGCCACGGTCGTTGGCATTGTCCGATGTGAGCGTTTTGACCCTCTCGGGACATGTTGGGGATCGCCCACTATGCCGTGCGCGCCCGGCACTCTGCGCAGGTGGCGAACACAAAAGCGACCAATCCGCGGATAGCAGGGGCTCGTCGAGTCCGGGAATTCGCTCGTCGGCGGGTGTCAGTTGCTTCCGCCGGGACGGAGTGCGGCGCTCTCGGGGATGTGGGGCCGTCCTCCGCTCATCACCAGGCGTACGTCGCGCAGCGATTGCAGGTCTTCGAGCGGGTTGCCGTTCACCACAAGGAGGTCGGCGCGATAGCCGGCCGCGAGCCGGCCGGTCTGTTCGTCGATCCGCAGGGCGCGTGCCGCTTCGACGGTGGCCATGTCCATGATCTGGGCGGGGCTGAATCCGATGTGCTGGAAGAATTCCAGGCTGGAGACGAAGTCGTTGAAGACGGCGTGCGAGACTCCCGCGTCCGTACCCGCGATGAGGCGTACGCCCCGGTCGCTCATCGAGCGCACACGGGCGAAGAGTTCCTTGGCGCGCTCCGGGCCGAATCGCTCGGCGAAGCCGCGCCAGTTGGGGCTGGCCGCCGGGCAGACCCGGATGCCTTTGGCCGCGATGTCGGCGACGAGGTCGTCCCGTACGTCGAAGCCGTCCTTGGCCATCCAGGTGCAGTGTTCGATCGTGTCGACCCCTGCGGCCGCCGCGGCGGCGATTCCGTCCGTGCCGTGCGCGTGTGCGGCCACGGGCAGTCCGGCCGCGCGGGCCTCTTCCACGACAACGCGCAGTTCGTCGGGAGTGAACTGGCATTCCCAGATCGCGGGCCCGCCGCGGGTGATCCCGCCGCCGGTGGCCATCACCTTGATGACTTCGGCGCCGTCGGCCACATTGCGCCGCACCAGGTCGCGAATGGCGTCCTCGCCCGCGACTTCGCCGCCCATGAACCAGCAGTGACCGCCGGGCGCGGTCAGGGGTGTACCGGCGGCCAGGATGCGCGGCCCCGGCAGGGCGCCGTCGGCGATGGCGTTGCGCAGGCGTATGGCGAGGCCGTTGCGGTCGCCCAGGTCGCGGACGGTGGTGACACCGCTGTTCAGGAGCTGCCGTGCTCTGCCCGCCATGCCCAGGAGCAGTCCGGCGTCGTCGGTGTTCTGCAGCTCGCCCACGGGGTCCGTACCGGCGTCCAGGGCGAGGTGCACATGGCAGTCGATCAGCCCCGGGGCCACGGTGGCGTCCGGGAAGGAGGCCCTGGCCACGCCCTGCGGAGCGAGGGCCTCGACCTTGGCCCGCGGCCCGGCGGCCACGATGGTGTCGTCCTTGACGAGCACGGCGCCGTCCGCGACACCGTCGCCGTTGGGGCCGACGAGCACCTGCCCTGCCGTGATCACACACTCCATGTGCCGATAGCTCCTGTTTCGTGAGGGGATTGCCGTAGGGGGATTCTCCGTATGCCGCCGCTCGCGTCAGGCGGTGCGTAACGCATCCGATATCTCCGCGAGTTGACGTACATCGGCATCGAGGTTGTCCTCGGTCGGCAATGCTACGGGGACCGCTTGTGACGGCGCGGGAGCGCCTTGCGCATGTGCGCGCAAGGCGGTCCGTATACGGTCGGCCAGCGTTTCCGGGGAAGCGGTGGCAATGGCACCGGCCTCGAAATCCGGTTGTACGAGGTAGGGGCTCACCCGCACCAGTCCGTCGCGGCACTCGATGACACGGCGGTAATAGCGGCGGTGCACGCCTCGTATCCGCAGGGCCTCGCTCCAGCGGCCGGACGGGACGCGGTTCAGTGCGTCCTCGGGGAATGCCTGGTGCAGTGCCGACCACAGGGGATGCAGGCGCCGGTACATCCGGCGGTGGTGCCACCAGACACGGAGCGCGGCCAGGCGCGTGGCCACACCGGGATAGCTCACACCGACGACGAAGACGGGGATGGCAATGTCGAGAAGCAGTTTCGCGCCAATGATCAGCACCGGTGGGACGCCGGCGCCGTACCAGCGGATGACGATGAGTACGGCGCGGGCCGTGCCGGCCAACACCATGGCTGCCATGGCGAGGGCCGCGAGCCACAGGCCGGTCGACAACGGGCGTTGCGATACCCGGGCATAGCGCCAGGTCCACCGCAGCGCCATGGCGAGGGCATAGACCAAATAGAGTCCGGCGGCCAGGTAGAAGGCGGCGACCGCGGTGGACTGCATGTTGGCCGTGGAGTAGGTGTGGCTGCGTTCGACGGGCGGAGTCACCACGGTGGCGAGGGTGATGATGCCGACGGCGAGAGCGAGGACGACGGCCTCTTTGCGGGCTCGGATTCGCCCCCTTTCGCCGTCCGCGGCCGAATACAGATAGAAGCACATCAGCCAGTAGACGGTGCCGAGCAGCAGTGCGTTCTGCAGGAGTTTGGCCGCCCCGTCACCGGCCAGGGAGTCAAAGGCCTGCGCGCCGGCCCGGAGTCCGAACGGGAAGGAAATGGCTGCGCAGGTGATGCAGAGGGTCACCGCGCGCAGCGGTCGGTCGTGCGGCGCTCTGAAGACCTGGTAGAACTTCCAGCCGAGCGCCAGGACGAGGACCACGCCGAGTACGGCCATCAGCATGGTTACAGCCACCCCTGCCGATCGCCCAGTGCGGCTTGCACCCGCTGTACGGAAGGGCTCTTCGCGGTGCGGGGAGCCACCCGGTCCAGCACGGACGCCCACTCCAGGATGATGGTGGCCACCAGCTCCGCCTCGCGCTCGTACTCCTCGTCGTACGACGTGCGGCGAAGCGCCCGCTTGATGATTCCCTGCGCGATCCCCGGAATGTCCTGGTGCTCGAGATCGTCGCCTATTCCGTCGCTCTGATGGTCCGCCAGGATGTGTCCCACCTCGTGCAGGATGATGTGGTCCTGATGGATTTTGCTGGTTTCTTGCTGATACAGGATGTAGTCGGTCGTCTGAGTGGCCACCCATAGGCCGAAGGGGCCGGGGATGGGGAGCGGTTGGGCGACCAGCTGAATCGGGCGGCCCCGGCGTTCTCCCAAGTGCTGGCAGAGCACGTCCACTTGCAGCGGCGGCTGGATGTCCAGGGCCCGTAATATGCGCTTACAGCGCCTGCGTAACTCGCGTTCTTTCACGTCGTCCCTCCCGTGGACCACTGGTCGCGGGCGTTCGCGTACTCCTCATTCACGCGGCGGTGGCCGCACCATATCCCATACTGCGGCTATGGCACGGTTACGTATCCATCGGCCCCTATTTCCTTGGTTGGGGCGGAAGTTCAGGGGCCGAGGCGCGACGCAGAAATGGCCGAGTTTTTACGGTTGGCGCCGGGCCTGGTAAGTCGTGGCCCCCCTCGGGTTCTGGAGCCGGACGCCGCCGCCTACGATCGACACCCATGACCACCCACCGGCCCGAACCGACCACGACGCCCTCGCAAGGTGCCGAAACTGCCAGGTTGTTCGGGCGTCGGCTGCAACGACTGGTGGATGCCGTCCATCCCGCGGGCCGGCGGTCGTACACGGACGCCGAGATCGCCGCCCACGTCGGTGTCACCGCGCAGTACATCCGCAGACTGCGCAACGGAGGCTCCGTCCCCTCGGTGGAGAAGGCACAGAGCCTGGCCGAGCTGTTCGGGATCGGGCACGTGGATTACTTTCTCAAACCGGACAACCATCCCGCGGTGCTCGCCGTCGAAAAGCGCCTCAACCGCCTCCAGGGGGCGGAGAGCGATGAGGACGGCACCCAGTCCTCATCGCAGGAGGCTCACAAAGCTGGGGCTCCCTGTGGCATGGACGCCGATGACGAACTGTGGCGCCGCCTTCAGGAAGAGCACGGGGTCAGGGAGATCGCCATGCGAGCGGGGCAGCTTTCCGCCGAGGCCCGGGTCGCGGTACTGGGCATCGTGGAGCAACTGTTCCAGCACGAAAAGGGCGACGGCAGGACCGAGGAGAAGTGATGACACCCCCGGTCCCCGGCTGTGCGATCCGCAGGCGGATTTCGCTGAACTCAGGAGAGTGAAGCGCCTGAACTCACGAGGGTGAAGCTCCGGCGCTTTCCAAGGTGCGCTGTGCTGCGGCCGGTTGGGGTGTGTGAGCGGCAGGGCTGGGGCTGTCCGTCGTCAGGGCTTGCGCGAAGCGGGGCCAGGTGAGGAGGACGACGGGGTAGATGGCGTAACCGATGCGGGTCGCCGGGGAGAGAGCTATCGCCAGGAGTAGTCCGAGCGCCAGCCGGTCGGCGGCGGCGACGGCGCTCCGCGGCGGGCGGATCAGCAGGGATGCCCCTACGGCCA
The DNA here is from genome assembly GCF_058245575.1 of Streptomyces sp. UF-297. Lineage (NCBI taxonomy): Bacteria > Bacillati > Actinomycetota > Actinomycetes > Kitasatosporales > Streptomycetaceae > Streptomyces > Streptomyces sp. UF-297. The sequence goes on from NZ_JBSIBZ010000029.1 coordinate 46,710, forward strand.
GGGCGCTCAGCGCGATGAGGGCCACGGTGACCGCCTTGCCGTGGGGTACGAGCGAGACGATCAGGTGGCCGAGCAAGGGGCTCTGGGCGGATGACGCCGTGGGGCCGAGGCCGAGGGGGTAGAGGACGACGTTCTGGTAGAACGCTCCACTGTCCACCAGTGCCACGGGCAGGGCACAGAGCACCGCGACCCCGAGGGCTCCTGCCGCGCCTGCGTACGCCGCGCGCTTTCCGCGGGTCACCGCGAGCAGGGCGATGAGCACGGGGATGGCGGGCCAGGCGGTCCACTTCAGCGCGGCCGCCGCTCCCAGGACCAGGCCCGCGCGCCCCGCGTCGCCCCGCTGGGCGAAGGCCAGCGCCAGGCACATCAGCCCGATGACGGGCGGGTCCACGCCACCGATGGCGAGCGGCAGGGCGACGACCGGGCAGGCGATCAGCCACAGAACCCCGGTCGCGCCGGTGCTGCCGCTCGGGATGCGGCCCGGTGCGGCGACCGGGCTCTTGGCGAGGACGCGTACGGCTGCGATCACTGCCGCGAGGAAGCCGAGGAGAAACCACAACCGGGCGCCCGCGAAGGGGGTATCGCCCAGCAGCAGGTGCGGTATCCCGAAGAGCGCCATGCCGGGGAGGTAGGGGTTGAAATCCGGCACGGCGTGCGGCTGGGCGTTGTACGGAGTGCCGGAGGAGAACAGCAGGTCCGCCGAACGCTCGACGACGCCGACCTCCATCTGCGCCTTACCGATCACCGTCAGGTACAGCAGGGGGATGACGGCCGCGCCGATGACCGCGGTCACGGCGGGGGTACGGGCCCAAGGCGTGGCCGACCTCGCCGCGATCACGGCGGCGCAGCCGTACCCGAGCGCGGCGGCCAGACCCCACGCCTGCTGCGATGAGTTGGGGGGAGACGACAGCCCCACCGCGAGCGCGGCCACCGCGCTCCCCGCCAGCGCGAGTCGGTCCCAGCGCCGGCCTGCGCGCGGCGGCCGGGCCGGGGAGACGGCGGTCGGTCGTGGAAGGGAAGTGATCATGCCGGGACTATACATGCCGGGTATACAAGGGACGTATACACGCGCTGCTTAGTACGGCTGCGAGCACCGACCGACGCCCGTCACGCCTCCTCTAGGAAGCCGATCTGCTGCAGATCGATGCAGGCCGCTGTGACTCCGGCGCGGAAGGTCCGTGTGAAGGCCTCGAAAGCGACCGTGGACTTGCCGACTCCGGTGGGGCCGCAGATCCACAACACCGGTGCGGGGAAGGCGGAAGGAGCGCGGTGGCGGGTGGCGGTACGGGCGCGACGGGGCCCGTGTCCCGCGGGGCGCCCGGCCGGCCGGTCCGTTCGCACACCGTCCGGGCCACGTCGGCCACGGGCAGTCCGTCGGTGTCCGCGCACAGGTCTACGAAGGCGCCCCGGTCCAGTGCGTCGGCCTCGGCCAGCGCCTCCGCCACCCTCTCGGTGTGCCATCCCCGGTCGGTGAACCGCTTGGCGAGTTCGCTTCTGCCAACGCGCAACCGGCACAGTGTCACCGCGGTGTCGGGGAGCGCGTCGGCGTACGCGCGGGCCTCTTCGGGCGTCGACACGTTTCCGGACACGATCAGGCACTGGGCCCCGGCGGCCCAAAAGTTCGGCCAGAGGGCGCTCAGGCCACGGGCCCTGAGCGGGTGCGATTCCTCCAACGGCGAGGGATAGCAGAGCGCGATCTGGTCCGTGTCGAGATAGGCAGCCCGGATTCCGGACCGGCTGAGCCGGCAGAAGACCTCGAACGCGACGGTCGACTTGCCGACTCCCGGCGGGCCGCAGAGCCACAGGAGCGGAATCCGGCGGTTGTCCATCGCGCGACAGTAGTGGGCGCCGGGCGCAGATGTCAGTGTCGCGCCCGTGGGCCCGTACGCGCGGTGGCACGGAAGGTCCGGCGGTAGGCCGACGGCGAGATGCCGGTCACGGCGAACAGATGCCGGCGCAGGGAGGAGCCGGTGGCGAACCGTCCCGCCCCCTTCCCTCTTCCCTGCCCTATGCCCCGGATACGGCGGGTACGAGCAGCTCGGCAGCGAAGTCCTCGGCCGAGCGTGGCGAGCGGCCGAGGACGCGCTGGACGCCGTCGCCGAGACCGGCCACGCCCTCGTGGCGGTAGTTCGCGTACAGGTCGTGCAGACCCTCGATGACCCGCGGCGGGACTCCGCGGTCCGCCAACTCGGCCCGCCAGGCGGCGTCGAGCGGGATGTCGACGTACCGGACCGGCCTGCCCAGAGCGGCGCCGAAGCAGTCGGCGAGCTCCGGCAGCGTCAGCGACTTCGGGCCGCTGATCTCTATGTCGCCGCCGACCGGGCGCTCCGCGAGGAGCTCGGCGACCGCGACCTCCGCGATGTCCCGTACGTCCACATAACCCCGGGCGCCGGGGCCTGCCGGATCGGCCAGCGTGCCCTCGGCGATCGCAGCGGCCGACGGGAGGAAGTTCTGCAGGAATCGGTCGGGCCGCAGGACGGTCAACTCCGGTACACCGGCGCTGCGCAGCCGGTCGGCGATGACGTCATGCGCCCCAGTGACACCGTCCGGGACGAACCCCTCGCCGGTGAACGCCCGGGCGCCAAGTTTGACGATCCGGCGCGCACCGGCCTCGATGGCGGCGACGCCGAGGTTCGCCTCGGCGACTGTCTGGTCTTCGGCGAAGGGGTGCGCGAGGTAGAGCCGGTCCACGCCGGCGACCGCGGCCCGTACGTCCGCCGCGTCGGTGGCATCGCCACGGAAGATCTCGCCTCGGAACGTACGAGAAACCGCACATCGCTCCGGCCCCGCAGCGCTTCGGTCAGATAGCGCCCCACGGCACCGTTCGGCGTGGTGACCAGGACAGTCATCGGGTTCCCTCCAGGGGCGTGATCACGACGTGGCTCCGGCCCAACAGCGGCCGGGGCCCGGCGCATTCCCGGCCGGGGGCGGGGTCACTGGGCGGGCGCCTCGCCGTCACCGGCACCCTCGCCCTCGCCCTCGCCCTGGAAGAACCGCAGCAGCCCCTGTGCTCCCTCCGGGGAGAGGACGGTGTCCATGATCTCCGCGGACATTTTCGCGGCGGCGGCGCCGCGGCCGAACATCGCCGCTTCGTAGGTGCTGATGGCGGTGTCCAGGTCGCCGGGGGCGGCGACGAGGGCCTGGGCGAGTTCGGCGGCGTCGAGCATGGCCATGTTGGCGCCCTCGCCGACGGGCGGCATCAGGTGGGCGGCGTCGCCGAGGAGCGTGACGCCCGGCTTGCTGGGCCAGGTCAGGCCGATGGGCAGCACGGTGGTCGGGCGCGGCACGAAGGTGCCGTCGCAGGCCTGGATCAGGGCGTCGAACTGCGGGGCCCAGTCGGCGAACAGCTCCCTCAGCGCCGCGCGGGCGCGGTCGGGGTCCTCGAAGGGAATGCCACAAGTGCTGAGCCAGTCCTCGCCGTTACGGAAGCTGAGATGAATACGGACGCGGCCGTCGCCGTTGCGCTGAGCCGCCAGCGCCTGGTTGTCGCCGATGGCCCAGTAGTTGCCCCGTCCGACCATGGCCGCCAGGTCGGGGTGGGTGCGGTCGATATCGGGTATGCCGCATTCCACCGAGTTGACGCCGATGTGGGAGGGCTCGGCGTCGGTGAGCAGGGGGCGCACGCGCGAGCGGGCGCCGTCCGCGCCGACGAGCAGATCGCACTCGGCGGTGGTGCCGTCGTCGAAGTGGAGTCGGTAGCCGTCGCCCTCGGGGCTCGCGTACTGGAATGCGCGTCCCCAGACGACGGCCCGCTCGGGAAGGGAGTCGAGCAGGAGGTTGCGCAGGTCGGCGCGGTCGACCTCGGGGCGGTCCATCGGGGCGTCATCGGGGGTGTCGTGCCGGAACAGCAGGGTGCCGGCGGGGTCGAGCAGGCGCATGTCCTGCCCCTCGCGGCGGGCGACGGCGAGGAACTCGGCCTCCAGACCGGCCTCGCGCAGGGCCCGCTGTCCGCTCTCCGCATGCAGGTCGAGCATGCCGCCCTGGGTGCGCGCGGCGCGGGAGGCCTCGCGCTCGTAGACGACGGCGTCGATGCCGTGGATGTGCAGGATGCGGGCCAGGGTCAGACCGCCGGGACCGGCGCCGACGATGGCGATGCGCGGTGTACGTGTGCTGCTTGAGGTACTGGGCATGTTCTGTCGCTTTCTCCGTGGTGCTCTGTCCCCGTGATCCCGCGCCGGTCGCGCTGCCTGCGGCTGCCATGGCCTCCGTCGCTTGCGCGCGCTGCGGGATCACCGAGAGCGATACGGCGTATCCGTCGATACAACGTATCGAACAGCACGGCGTATCGTTAAGTCAGTTTTTCCGGGACCCCCGGGACCCCCGGGACCCCGGGACCCCGGGTTCCTGGATTCCTGGATTCCCCAATGCGGTGACCGGCGAGAGACGAGGCGTGATGGCGGTACGAGGAGAGGCCGAGGGCGGCGAGCCGACGCTCGTGTGGGAGCGGCCCGAGCCGGCGAGCCGGCCGGCGCCGAGCCCGCTGAGCAGGGACCGGATCGTGCGGGCCGCGATCGAGCTCGCGGACGCGGACGGGCTGGAGTCGGTGTCGCTGCGCAAGGTCGCCGCGGCGCTGGACGCGGGTCCGATGCGGCTGTACCGCTATGTGTCCACTAAAGAGGAGCTGCTGGACCTGATGGTGGACGCGGTGTACGGCGAGATCTCCGCGCCCGAGCCCACCGACGGGGACTGGCGCGGCGCCCTGCGTTCCCTGGCCCACGCCACCCGCCAGGCCGCGCTCCGCCACCAGTGGTTCCCCGACCTGCTGGGCGGCCGGCCGCATCTCGGCCCTCATGCGCTGGCCCACCTCGAAATGTCACTCGCCGCGCTGCGCCGCGCACCCGGATTCTCCGATATCGACATCGTTCTGGGCGCCGCCGATGCGGTCAACTCCTTTCTGGTCGGGGCGATCAGGAAGGAAATCACCGAGCTGCGCGCCGAACGGACCACCGGTCTGAACGAACAGCAGTGGCAGTCCGCCTCCCGCCCCTACCTCGACCGCATGCTCGCCACCGGCCGCTATCCCACCCTCGCCGAGGTCATCCAGAACGCCGCCGACACCGACGCGGAATCCGCCTTCAACACCGGCCTGGACTATCTGCTCGACGGCATCGCGGCATGGCTCGACGCCTGACGGCCGACGGAATTCTCCTGGCTGTGGCCGGCGGAATTCTCCTGCCCGTGCATCGGCGGAGCACAGGCGCATCGATAGCCGAGGATGGGCGGATGACCGCTACGTCACGCGCCCACGTGTTCCAAACGGCCGCCGCCCAGTACGCCGCCGGCCGTCCCTCGTACCCGCCCGAACTCCTCGACGCCGTCGAGGAATGCGCAGGACGCCCCCTCGCGGGCGCCAGGGTCGCCGACGTCGGTGCCGGTACCGGAATCGCCACCGCCCTGCTGTACGAACGCGGAGCCGACGTGATCGCGATCGAACCGGGCGAGCGCATGGCGGCGCAGTGCCGCCGCGCCCTTCCCGACGTGCCGCTCGTCCTTTTCTCGGCGAAACCAGACCCCAGGCCTTTCTCGCCGACGAACGCGCTCGTCTGTACGAAGCCTTCCCCGGCGGGACGGTCGAGGAGGTCTATGTGGTCGATCTGCTGGCGGCGCTCCGGCCCTGAGTCCGGGGGCGGCAGATAAGTGTTTTGGGGCGGGGGTGGTGGTGTGCCAAGGTCGCCCGGTGCATGTATCCCGTGGTGAATTGTTGCGCTGGCAGTTCGAGTTGACCTGGTCGTTGTTCGAGTACCACCTGGAGCGGCTCGGACCCGAGGACTTTTTGTGGGAGGCCTCGTCCCACAGTTGGACGGTGCGGCCGGATGCGGACGGGAGGTGGGTGCCGGACTGGGCGGACTCCGAGCCCGACCCCGTTCCGGTGCCCACGATCGGCTGGGTGAGCTGGCATATCGGCTGGTGGTGGGGGGCGGCCGTCGATCACGCGCAGGGGCGGACGCCTCCGGAGCGCAGTGAGGTCACCTGGCCAGGGGAGGGAAATGCGGCCATCGCATGGCTGCGGGGGCTGCGTGAGGAGTGGCTGGCGGTGCTGGAGCGGCTCACCGATGCCGATCTGGACGCCGCGGCCCCCTTTCCCTGGCCGGTCGATTCCGAGCACACGGTCGCCCATATGGTCGGCTGGGTGAACTCCGAGCTGATGAAGAATGCCGCGGAGATCGGTCAGCTCCGGATGCTGCGGGCGAGTGACCAGGGCCGGTAGCCGCGGAGGAGTGGCGTCGGGGGAAAGATTGGGCGGGCGGCGGATTGCGGTCGCTCGTTGACCGCAAGGGCTTCTAGCGTGCGGTGCATGGAACACAGCGCAGCAAGCACGGACATCACCCCCTTTCGGATCGATATCGCGCAGGGCGATCTGGATGATCTGCGGGAGCGGCTGGTCCGCACGCGGTGGCCCGATGAGCTTCCGGGGGCGGGGTGGGATTACGGTGTCGCCCTGCCGTATCTCAAGGAGCTGGTCGCGTACTGGGCCGAGGAGTTCGACTGGCGGGCACACGAGGCGCGGCTCAATGAGGTCCCGCAGTTCACCACCGTCATCGACGGGCAGAAGGTGCACTTCCTGCATGTGCGCTCCCCCGAGCCGGAAGCCACCCCGCTGCTGATCACGCACGGCTGGCCCAGTACGGTCAGCGACTTCCTGGAGATTCTCGGTCCGCTGACCGACCCGCGTTCGTACGGGGGAGATCCGGCCGACGCATTCCATGTCGTCGCGCCGTCCGTCCCGGGATTCGCCTTTTCCGGGCCCACCCGGGAGAAGGGCTGGGGAACGAACCGTATCGCCCGCGCCTGGGCCGAGTTGATGCAGCGTCTCGGATATCAGCGGTACGGCGTCCAGGGCGGCGACTTCGGTGCCATCGTCTCTCCCGAAGTCGGCCGCGTGTGCCCGGACAACGTCATCGGCGTACACGTGAACGCGCTGGCCAATGCGGCGACCGCCAGCGGTCCGCACGAGCTGGACCTTCTCTCCGCGGCCGAGCGCGAGCAGGCGCAGGAGAACGAGATGTGGTGGTACGGGCACAGTGGTTACGCCACGCAGATGGCGACCCGCCCGCAGACCCTGGCCTACGCCCTCAACGACTCCCCCACCGGGCAACTCGCCTGGAATCTGGAGTGGTTCGTCGACCACGACCCCACACAGACCAAGCAGCCGTCGGCCGCCCGCGACGCGGTGCTGGCCAATGTCACCACGCTCTGGCTCACCTCCACCGCCGGGTCGGCCGCGCGCCTCTACTTCGAAGCCGGCGCGGACGGCTGGGGCGAGCGTCCCGCCCCGTCGGGCGTGGCCACCGGGGTGGCCAACTTCCTCGGCGACCGGGCCATTCCCGGGCTGGCGGCGCTGTCGCACCACATCACGCACTGGTCGGAGTTCGACACCGGCGGCCACTTCGCGTCACTTCAGGCTCCCGAACTGCTCGTCGCGGATATCCGGGCCTTCTTCCGTACGGTGCGCTGAGAGCAGCGGGGCAGCGCCATCAGCGTCCCGGCCGCGCCCTGGCCGGGACGCGGCGCGGCCAGTGCGCAGGACGGCCGGGACTCAGGGCGGCGAAGTGCCCTACCCCTGGCCGCGCGGGAGGCGCGATCTCATCATGGGGGCATGGAATATGACAGTGCGCTGCTCGAAGACGCTCGGCGGCTCCTGCCGGAGATGATCGCGTTACGGCGCTCCCTGCACCGCGATCCCGAGCTCGGCACGGGCCTCCCCCGCACCCAGCGTTCCGTCCTGCAGGCGCTGTCCGGCCTGGGGCTGAAGGTGACCACCGGGCGCCAACTCTCCTCCGTAGTGGCGGTGTTGAACGGTTCGGCGCCGGGTCCTGCCATCCTGCTGCGTGCCGACATGGACGCCCTCCCGCAGCAGGAGAACACCGGACTGGAGTTCGCCTCGCGCATTCCCGGCGTCATGCACGCCTGCGGGCACGACACCCATACCGCGATGCTCGTCGGCGCGGCCCGGCTCCTGGCCGCACGCAGGGCAAAGCTGTCGGGCCGGGTGGTGTTCATGTTCCAGCCCGCCGAAGAGATCTGCGGCGGTGCCCAGCGCATGATCGACGAAGGGGTGCTGGACACCGACGACGGCGCCGCGGTCGGTGCGGCCTTCGCGCTGCACATCACCACCCGGCACACCTCGGGCACGGTCCACCTCAGGCCGGGCCCGCAGTCGGCGGCGGCCGACACCCTGCGGATCACCGTCCGGGGGCGGGGCGCGCACGCCGCGGCCCCGCACCGGGGGCTGGACCCGGTCCCGGTGGCGTGCGAGATCGTCCAGGCGTTGCAGACGATGATGACGCGTACGGTCAGCGTCTTCGACCCGGCCGTCCTGACCGTGACCCAGGTGGCGGCCGGCAGCGCGCTCAATGTCATCCCCGAAACGGCACAGATCTCCGGAACCTTCCGCAGCCTGTCCGACAGCAGCCGCAAGGCCGTACGCGACGGCATCATGCGCGTGGCCAACGGCGTCGCGGCGGCCCATGGCATGACCGCGGAACTCGAACTCACGGAGATCACACCGGTGGTGTCCAACGACCCCGGTTTCGCCGACTTCGTCTCGCGGACCGCCGCACGGCTCCTCGGCCCCGAGCGTGTGCACCCTCTGCACCACCCGATCATGGGCGCCGAGGACTTCGCCTACGTCCTGCAGCGCACTCCCGGCGCCATGGCGTTCCTGGGTGCCTGCCCGCCCGGCCAGGTCCCGCTGCAGGCCCCCGACAACCACTCCAGCCAGGTGGTGTACGACGAGCAGGCCCTGGCCGTCGGCGCCGCCGTGCACACCGCGGTGGCGACGGCGTACCTCAACGGGCAGAGCCAGGGCGGCCCTTGTCGTCCAGACGCACCGCGAAGCTGAATGCGCCGCCCGGCTCCTCGCGGAGCGAGTCCGGCTCGCCTTCGGTCCCTTCCAGGAGCGCGACCGCCATGCGCAGGGTCAGATCGGGGCCGGGGCGCGGGGCGGGGTCCACGGCCGGTTCCCCGGCCGTCCGTGCGTGATCTCGTACGCGTCGAGGTGCGCAACGTCCGCAAAGGGCGGGTGGTTCCCCGGCGTCGGCCTCATCCTGTGCCGGTCACCGGTCTCGTCCGTTGGCCGTACGCGAGGGCGTCGAACCCCGACTCAGGGCCGATGCACCTGGGCAGTTGTCCCGTCTAGCGTGATCGCCATGGTCAGACTCCACCTCCATCGAGCGGCCACGGCCGCCGCACTCACGGTCGCTCTCGCCCTTCCGGTCGCCCTGACGGGCCCGGCCTCAGCCGCCCCGGACACGGCAACAGCCTCCCCGGCCACCCGGGCCGACCGCCCCCAACTCCCGCGCCCCACCGGCGAGTACGCCGTGGGCAGCTCCACCCTCCACCTCGTCGACCGCTCCCGTAAGGACCCCTGGGTGCCGAGCGCGGACGGCCGGGAACTCATGACCACCCTCCACTACCCGGCGTCCGGCCCCGGCGCGGGCCGCCCTGCCCGGTACGCCACCACCGAGGAGACCGCGCTCCTGGTCAAGGGGCTCGGCATCGAGGCCTCCGTACCGGCGGAGGAGCTGAGCGCGATGAAGACCTACGCCCGGGTCAACGCGCGCCCCGCCAAGGGACGCTATCCCCTGGTGGTGCTCTCGCCCGGCTTCGGGGTCTCCCGCTACACCCTCACCAACCTGGCCGAGGACCTCGCCAGCCGCGGCTATGTCGTCGCCTCCGTCGACCACGCCTACGAGTCCTTCGGCATCGCCGTCCCGGGTGGCCGCATGCTCACCTGCGTCGCCTGCAAGGCGGTGGAGAAGGACGGTGTGTCGGCCGGTGTCGTGACCGCGACGCGCGCCAAGGATGTGTCGTTCCTGCTGGACCGGCTGACCGGGCGGCATCCGGTCTGGCGATACGCGAGCATGATCGACACGTCGCGTATCGGCATGGCGGGGCACTCCATCGGCGGCGCGAGCGCGGCCACGGCCATGGCGGGCGACCGGCGCGTACGGGCGGGCATCAACATGGACGGCGCCTTCTTCGACGCGCTGCCGCCCGAGGGCCTCGGCGGCCGCCCCTTCATGATGCTGGGCACCGACGACGAAATGCACCGGCCGGGCGGGAAGGACAAGACCTGGGACACGATGTGGCCCACGCTGGGCGGCTGGAAGCGCTGGCTGACCGTCGCGGGGGCCGAGCACTTCACGTTCTCCGACAGCCCTGTCATCAGCGAGCACTTCGGCCTGCCGCAGCCGCCGCTGTCCGCGCGGCGGGCGACCACGATCACCCGCGCCTATGTGGCGGCCTTCTTCGACGAGCATCTGCGCGGGGTGCCGCAGCCGTTGCTGACGGGCCCGAGCAGCGCCCATCCCGAGGTCCGGTTCCACAGTCCCTGAGGCGCGCTGTCGTCTGTTTCCTGGGGCGTGGGCCGCGCCCCAGGACGCAGCCGAACGGATCAGCAGACTTCTCGGTACGGCACCTCGGGGAGGTACGTCGCCCAGTCCGCCTCGGAGAGCGATCCGGTGGCGCGGTCGCACACCTCGGCCACGACACGGTCCGGGGCGAGGGTGTAGCGCTGCTCGCGGGTGTGCGCGCCCACGCTGAGCACGCTGGTGTCGCCCGGAGTGAAGGCCACGGATGCCACCGCCTCGCCCGGCGCCGTCAGGGACGAGCCCAGAGGCCGGGCGGACGGTACGTCCCACAGGCGCAGCGCGCCGCGCGCGCCCGCCACGGCCAGCGTGCGGCTGTCGGCGGAGAAGGCGAGCGCGGTCACCGCTTCCGGAGCGCCGGTGCCCGTGTCCGTACCTGCGAGGACTCCCAGCCGTTTCTCGGATCCGGTGTCCCAGAGGGTGACCCCGCCCTGCGCGTCGCCCACGGCCAGATGGGCGCCGTCGGGGCTGAAGGCCAGGGCTCGAAAGGCACCGCCGTCGTTGCCGGGCAACTGCTTGAGCTGCTTACCGCTGCGTGCGTCCAGAATTCGGGTCTCCCCCGGCCTGTCGCTGACCGCTATGGCGAGTTTGCCGTTCACCGAACCGAGGGCTGTTCCGGCTGGGGCAAAGGTGTTGAGCGGCTGCTTCTCGACGATGTCCCAGACCGTGGTGCTGCCCGTGCCCGATTCCGCCCCGTTGCCGGGCGCCCCCGCCCCGTACGCGAGTGTCTTTCCATCCGGTGCGAAAGAACCGAAGACGGCTGGGGAGGAGACCTCATTGCCGGTGTGAATGTCCGGCAGGTGAGTGAGTACTGCGCCGTTACGTCGGTCCCGGAGCTGGAATCGCACGGTACGAGCCGCCGTGCGGGACGTGAGCAGGAGGCGTCCGTCCGGGCTGAGGGCCACCTTCGTGTCCGCGCCCGTGCGCCGGTTTCCGCTCATCGCGCGGCCGAGGTCAAGGGTCCGTACAGTCACGGTACGGCGCGATGAACCCGCCTCCAGATAGCGGACCTTGCCGTTCGCCGCGTCCATTCTCACCCCGTACGGACTGCCGCCCGGCACCCGATACCTGAACACCGGCTGCGCTCCTGCCGCGCTGTCACCGGCGCCGTCGACCGCGTCCAGCCGCCAGAGCAGCACTTCCTCGTCATCGCTGAGGCCCACCACCGCGGAACCGTCCGAAGCGAAGACGAACTCCTTGAGGGAGGGCCGGTCGATCCTCCGCTCCTCCCTCCCCGACGCGATATCCACGCGGCGAATACCTGTCCCGTCGAGAATTCCCACCGTACGGCCGTCCGGACTGAACTGCAGAGCCTCGTCACGGCAGTTGTCCACACTGTGTTTCCAGGACGCGGACAGCTTGCGACGGGTGGCCGCCTCCCATACTTCGAGCCCTTTGCCGCACGCGGCCATCAATCGGCCGTCGTCACTCCGCGCCAGGCCGCGCGTTCCCGGCACGATCTCGCCGGCACCCTTGACCTCTTGAAGCGTGCGGCCGGCCGCCCTGTGGTGCGTGCGGACATCCCACCGCTCGACGCGCCGGCGCTCGGACACCGCGGTCAGCGTCCGGCCGTCCCGGCTCAGGAACGCCTGTGCTCCAACCTCCGGCAGCGGGACGGCAAGGACATCGTCCGCGCGCTGCGTCAGGGCCCCGAGCAGGGCAGCGCGGGTCTCCGTGTTCTGGGCGATCTTCCAGGCCGCCACGCTCAGCCGCATCGCGCGTTGCGGGTCCGAGGAGCGCAGGCTCTCGGCAACTCCCGCTGCCCTACGGGCCGCCGCCTCCTCGCGCTGCCGCTCGCCGTCGTCCCCCTGCGGCCGGACCGCCAGCCCCGTCATGATCGCCAGCAGTACGAGGAGCGCGAGCCGCGACAGGGCGGCGATGGCCACGCCCCGGCGTTTGCGCAGGCGCGTGGTACCGCTGAGGGTGAGGAACTGCCGTTCCAGCGGGGTGAGTTCGTCTGCGGCGAGTGCGTCGGGGGCTGTGGCGCGGGCCCGCGGTGCGGGGAAGGCGGCCTCGGCTTCGGTCAGGCGGGTGCCCCGGTACAGGGCCCCGGTGTCGCGGCGCAGATCGTGCCACGTCCGGGCGGCCTCGGTGAGGCGGCGGTGCGCGCGCAGCCGTTCGCGTCCGTCCTCGATCCAGTCGCGCAGCCGGGGCCAGGAGGTGATCAGCGCCTCGTGTGCGAGGTCCACCCGGCCCTCGGCCAGGGTGATCAGCCGGGCGCGGGCCAGCGTGTCGAGCACCTGACGGGTCATCGCCGGATCGCCCGATTCCAGTTCGGCCGCATCGACGGGGCGTCCGGTGTCCGCTGTGCCGTCGCCCGGGGCGATCGAGCGCAGCAGGATACGGCGGGCCAGTTCGGCCTGTTGCGGGGAGAGACGGGTGTAGGCCGCCTCGGCGGTCTGGGCGATGGCGCCGTGGACACCGCCCGCGGCCTCGTACGCCTCCAGGGTCAGGGTGCGGCCACGACGGCGGCGCCAGGTCTCCAGCAGGGCGTGCGACAGGAGCGGCAGGCCTCCCGGCTCGTCGGCCGCCTCGTCGACGAGCCGGGCGGTCAAAGACCGCTCGACGATCAATCCCTCGGCGGCCGCGGGCCTGACGACGGCCTCCCGCAGTTCGGCCCGCGTCATCGGGGTGACGGGCAGGCTCGCCTTCCGGATGAGCGCGGCCAGTTGGCGGTCGGCCAGGCACTGTCCGTAGAAGTCGGCCCGTACGCCGAGCACCACCCGCAGTCGGCTGCTCGCGTCCTGGGCCGTCAGCAGCAGTGCGATGAACCGGGCGCGCTCCGCCTCATCGGAGCAGAGGGTGAACAGCTCCTCGAACTGGTCCACGACCAGCCAGGTCTCCCCCGCCTCCGGGGCCGGCGTGAACAGCTTCGCGTGGTCGACGGCGGGCCGGGGGCCGGGCGTGAGCATCCGGATCGTCGCCGGGCGCAGCCGCGGGTCCTCGGCGCCACGCAGCCGGGGAATCAGCCCGGCGCGCAGCAGGGAGGACTTGCCGCTGCCCGACGGGCCGAACAGCATCGCGCAGCGGTGGTCGCGCACCAGGCTCGTCAGCTCGTCGCTGAGACGGTCGCGGCCGAAGAAGAGGCCGCTGTCGCCCGGCTCGAAGCGGGCCAGTCCGCGGTAGGGAGGGTCGGCCGTCTCCTCGTGCGGGGCGGGCGCGCCGGCGGCCTCTTCCCGGTGGGCCTCGTGCCAGCGCCGCTCCCACTGCTCGAGGTCGCCGCCGCAGGCCGTCACGTACGCCAGCGCCACCGGCAGCGACGGCAGCTTCTCACCCGCTGCCGCGCCGGCCAGGGCGCTGGCCGAATACCCCGCCCGCTGCGCCATCACCCGGTACGTCGGCCGGCCCGCCTCCTCGCGCGCCGCGCGCAACGCGCACGCGAAGTCCTGCACCGGTCCCGCGGCCGGGTCTATCGGCTTCTCGCGCCGCCCCATCGCCCGTCTCTCCCCCATAGATCGACAACGCTCGCCAGCATGCCCGAGTGGTACGCGACAGCCTCTCGCGGGCCTGCCCCCGACCCCGCCTGATCTTTTGTCCAGGGGCGCGAAAGGGGGCTGCTGGACAACGGGACAGCAGGTGAAATCCCTGGTGCGGGCCCGGCCCGCCCCTCGGCGAAGGGCTCATGAGCGCGGGATGTTCCCGTGCGCCGACTTCGCCCGAGCACAGTGGAGCGCGCCTCAGCCCAAGCGCCTCAGCACAAGCACCTCAGTACAAAGGAGAACCATGATTCGCAGGATCACCACGCTCGCCGTGGCGCTGCTGCTGGCCGGCGGCGGCGTCGCCCAGGCGCGGCCCGCGGGCGACGTCACCGTACGGCTGCCCGCGCCCACCGGCCCGCATCAGGTCGGGGTCACCACGCTGTATCTGGTCGACCGCGAACGCGCCGACCCGTGGGACCACGACCTTCGCGAGCGGGAGGTGATGGCCACGGTGCGGTACCCGGCCCGTACGGTGCGCGGCTACCCGGTCGCGCCGCAGCTGACCGCGGACGCCGCGCGGTTGTTCAAGGAGATCGACACCGCCGCGCACCCGGAACTGCCGAAGGCGGGCGTGGACTGGGCGGCCACCCTGACGCACTCGTACGAGGGAGCGCCCGCGCAGCCCGTCCGGCGGCCGGTGCTGCTCTACAGCCCGGGCGGCGCGGACCCGCGCACCATCGGCAGCGGGGTCGCCGAGGAGCTGGCGAGCCGCGGCTACGTCGTGGTGACCATCGATCACCCCGGCGAGACCAGTGAGGTCGACTTCCCCAGCGAGACTCCCTACCGGGACAAGGTGCGCCCGTACGGGCTGCCCGCGGACCCCCGGACGGATCCGCGGGTCAACCGGACCATGTTCGACACCCGGGTCGCCGACAGCCGGTTCGTACTGGATCAGTTGGAAGAGCTGGCCGCGGGCCGCAATCCCGACGCCGCGGGCCGCCCGCTGCCACCGGGCCTCGGCCGTGCGCTGGATATGCGCCGGGTGGGCATGTACGGGCACTCGGCGGGCGGGGCCACGGCGGCCGAGGCGCTGTACGAGGACCGGCGCATCGACGCGGCGGTCAACCTGGAGGGCTATCTGGACTATCTGCCCGACAAGCCGGGCGAGCAGGGGGAGTTGTTCCCCATCGCGCGGGACGGGGTGGACCGGCCGCTGCTTCTGCTGGGCACCGACGGCTTCCGTGACCAGCGCTTCGAGCGCTCCTGGGGAGCCATGCTGGCGCACCCTGAGGGCTGCACCCGACGGCGGCAGATCGACAACGCCACGCACTGGGTGTTCACCGACTATGCGGCCATGGCGCCGCAGTTGCAGGCCGCGGGGCTGATGACGTACGAGGACCGGGTCAAGCTGGTCGGCGCGAACGACCCGGCGAAGTCGGTGCCCGCGGTCCGCGACGCGGTGCTCTCCTTCTTCGCGCGGCACCTTCCCCGGCGCTGAACGGGCGCCGCTGCACCGAGCGGTCGCCGCGACAACGACCGGTCCGCGCAGCGCTGGCCGGCTGCGGGAAAGCAGCCCTGACCAGCCACGGGGCAAGCAGCCCCGACCGGCTGCGGGAAAAAGGACAGGCACGTCCCTCCCCACACATGCGATCATCGACGTGCTCCACAGATCGACTGAGAGGGTCGTGCCATGTCCCCTGTTCCCGCCGACCCCACGGTGCTCCACCCGATGCCGGGACAGCCGCGGGTGGTGCAGCTCCAACCGCTGGTGAAGTCCCCGCTGATCGAGGTCGGCGCGTACTCGTACTACGACGACCCGGACGACGCGACGGCCTTCGAGAGCCGCAATGTGCTCTACCACTACGGGCCGGAGAAGCTGGTCATCGGGAAGTTCTGCGCGCTGGGCACCGGCGTGCGGTTCATCATGAACGGCGCCAACCACCGTATGGACGGCCCCTCGACCTTCCCCTTCCCCACCATGGGCGGCTCCTGGTCCGAGCACTTCGACCTGCTCACCGGACTGCCGGGGCGCGGCGACACCGTCGTCGGCAACGACGTCTGGTTCGGGTACAACTCCATGGTCATGCCGGGGGTGCGCATCGGACACGGCGCGATCATCGCCTCGGGTGCCGTCGTCACCACCGACGTCCCCGACTACGGCATCGTCGGCGGCAACCCCGCCCAGCTGATCCGCACCCGCTTCGAGGACGCGGATATCGCCAGGCTCCTCGCCCTCGCCTGGTGGGACTGGCCCGTCGAGCACATCACGGAGCACATCCGCACGATCATGTCCGGCAGCATCGACGAACTGGAGGCGGTCGCGCCGACCGCCGGCGAGGCGCGTTGAAACGAGCCGCTCCAGCGTTCTAGGGGCTGTCGCCAGGCAGGCGGGACGTTGACGACGACCCTAGGCGCCGGGTGGGTCCAGCGATGCCAGCAGTTCCCGGATCTCCGTCGTTTCGGGGGACGACAGGCGCTCGTGGATGTCCAGGGCTTCGTGCCAGCAGACGCGGGCGCGGTCGAGGTGGCCGGTGTGCAGCAGGGTCTGTCCGAGCATGGTGAGGACGTGGGCGCGGGTCCATTCATTGACGGCGGCGGGCGCGGCGGCCAGGGCCTGCTCCGCCAGGCCCGCCGCGCACACAACCCGGCCTGCGGCGAAGTGGACTTCCGCCATGTGGTAGTACACCTCGGCCTCCCACGGGCGCAGCCGACGGTCGCGGAAGACGGTGACGGCCTGCTCCATTTCCCGCAGCGCGTCGTCGGGGCGGCCGGCGCGTGCCAGCGCCAGCCCGTACACGAACCGGCCGTTGGCCACACCCCGTGTCGTACCGAGGTCTTGGAACATCAGCAGGGCCTGCTCGGCCGTCTCCAGCGCTTCGTCGACGCGGCCGGTCTCCAGGAAGATGCGGGCGAGGGTGGACAGGGCGCAGGCCTCGCTGCTCCGGTTGCCGTAGCTGCGGAAGGCCTCCAGGGCGCGGGTCAGATACGCCTCCGAGTCCTGGAGGCGGAGCCGGACACCGGCGATGATGCCGCTGACGTCCAGTGCGAAGGAGTGGAGCACCGTGTCACCGCAGCGGGAGGAGAGTTCGACGGCGGCCTCGGCCTGCGGCACCGCTTCGTTGAACCGGCCGCCCATGATCAGGATGCGCGCCATGATGAAGCGCAGCCGTCCCTCGGCGCGGAGGTCCCCCGCCGCTTGAACGGCGGTCAGCAGTTGCACGTCGACGTCTTCGAGTTCGCAGGTGTAGGCCCCCGATTCGCACAGGTCGCGGGCGACCAGCAGGAGATCGACCGCGCGGCGAAGGGCGCCGCGGTCGGTCGAGGCGCCGGCACAGGCCAACAGCGCGATCGCCTCGGCGCGCAGCCACTGCTGGGCGGCGTCCTGGTCCTCGAAGGTCAGTCCGGGGTACTGGGTGGGGGCGGTGTACTGGGTCAGGGGGTCGCCGGGCCGCTCCAGCGAGCACACCGTTCCCGTCGTCGCCAGGTAGAAGTCCAGCAGCCGTGACATCGCGGCGTCCCGGGCGTCACAGGGTTCGTCGCGCTCGGCGCAGGCGCGGGCGTACAGGCGTACCAGATCGTGGTAGCGGTAGCGGCCCGGTGCGGGCGTCTCCAGGAGGGAGGCGTCCACCAAGGTCTGCAGCAGCCTCCTGGCGGGCTCGGCATCGAGGTCGAGTACGGCTGCCGCTGCCTCCAAAGAGATGTCCGGGCCGTGGGCCAGTGCCAACAGGCGGAACGCGCGGGCCTGATCCGGGGGCAGCTGGCCGTAGCTCAGCTCGAAGGTGGCCGTGACCGCCAGGTCGCCGACCTTGAGTTCGTCCAGGCGGCGCCGTTCGTCGGCCAGCTTGCGGGCCAGGTCGCCGGCGGTCCAACTGCGGCGCGCGGACAGGCGGGAGGCGGCGATACGCAGCGCCAGCGGCAGGAATCCGCAGGTCTCCACCACCTCGATGGCGGCCTCGTCCGCGCCGGGCGCGATCCGGGCGAACAGCGTCAGGGCCTCCTGGGGGCTCATCACCTCAAGGTCGATCACGTACGCGCCGTCCAGAGCGGTCATCCGGGTGCGGCTGGTGACCAGGGCGGCGCAGCCGTCCGCCACCGGCAGCAGCGGCGTGATCTGGGCGGCATCGCGGGCGTTGTCCAGGAGGACCAGGACGCGGCGGCCGCCCAGCGTGGAGCGGTAGAGCGCGATGCGCGCCTGCCGCCCGTGCGGGATGGCCGAGTCCGCGACGCCCAGGGCTCGCAGGAAAGCGCCGAGTACGGCAGCGGGGTCGGCCGGGTCCGGTCCCGCGCCCTGCAGATCCACATACAACTGGCCGTCCGGGAACTGCTTGCGTGCGGCCTGCGCGACATGGACGGCCAGGGCGGTCTTGCCCACGCCGCCGACGCCGGAGACCGCCGCCAGCTGCATCCCCCGGCCGTCCTGCGCCTGGGCGAGCTGTTCCGCCAGCTCCTTGACCTCCGCCGCGTGCCCGGTGAAATCGCTGACCGCCGCGGGAAGTTGTGCCGGGGTGACGGGTACGACGCCCGGGGTGTCGGCGTCCCGCTGCCGTCTGATGGGGGCGGCCAGTGCGGCGTCCGCGCTCTGCACGCGGCGGTGGAGCTCGGTGAGTTCGGGGCGGGGGTCGACGCCGAGTTCGTCGGCCAGCAGCCGGCGCGTATCGGCGTAGACGGCCAGCGCTTCGGCCTGGCGTCCGCAGCGGTGCAGCGCGAGCATCAGCAGCCCCCGCAGCCCCTCGCGCAGCGGGTGCGCCGCGGTCAGGGCGGTCAGTTCGGCGACGACTTCCGCCTGGCGGCCGAGCTGCAGATCGAGGTCGATCCGGGCCTCCAGCAGAGTCAGCCGCCGCTCTTCGAGGCGGGCGCGCTGCGTCCGGCAGTACGGTCCGGGCGCACCGGCCAGCGCTTCGCCCGTCCACTGGGCCAGGGCCCGTCCGGCCAGTTCGCGGGAGCGGACGACCTCGCCCAGCCGGCGGGCCTGCTCGGCCTCGGCCGCCCACCGCTCGGCGTCCTCCAGGTCGAGCGCCGCCCTGTGGGTACGCAACGCATAGCCGCCCGACTCACTGACCAGCATGTCCGCGTCCGGCCCCAGGGCCCTGCGCAGCCGGGACGCGTACGTCCGCAGGGCGGCCGTCGCGCTCTGCGGCGGGTCCTCGCCCCACAGCGCGTCGACCAGCTCCGGAGCCGTCATCGTCTTGCCGTCGCGCAATAAGAGCGTCGCCAACAGGGCGCGCTGCTGCGGCGATCCGGCCTGGAGTCGCTCCTCGCCGCGCCGGATGTCCACCGGCCCCAGGACGGTGAACCGCAGTTGCTGCCCCTGCTCCACACTCTCGGCCATGGACTCCCCCGTCTCCCGCACCCATGCCTCGAAACCGCCAGTCTCCCCGACTGTCCGATGCGACCGGCATGATTCGGACACGGCTTACGGGCCAAAGCACTGCGCCCCAGCGGCCCCTGAGACGGCGTCAGGGTGGTACGCCGCAAGGATGACCATGGACGCGACCGCGGGCTGACTACGCGCCGCCGTCAGCGCACTACCTTCTGTTTCAGGAGCACCAACACCGATGCGGGAGTGGCGAAGTGACGATGGGCAGGCAAGCGGGGCAGAGGAGTCAGCGGCGGGCGCGCAGGGGCCGCATCGGGGCGGTGCTCGGCACGGCACTGGTCTGTGCGGCAGCGGGCGTCGCGACGGCCGGTCCGGCTCAGGCCATGGTCGGCGGTACGCAGGTGCCGCAGCCGGGAGCGGCTCCGTGGCTCGCGACGCTGGCCGTGAAGGGGGCGGCTCCGCTGCTGGAGCGGGCGTCGTGCGGCGGCGCACTGGTAGCGCCCGACCGCGTAGTCACCGCGGCCCACTGCCTCGACGGTGTGGACGCGCGCACGGTCGAGGCGCACATCGGCTCCTCGGTCCTGTCGCAGGATCCGGGCACCGTACGTGACATCCGCGGCGTCAGGCTCCACCCCCGCTACAAGCTGCTGCCCTCCCCCGTCGACCCCGGCAGGCCCGAACTGTCCTCTGCCGCCTATGACATGGCGGAGATCCGCCTCACCTCCCCGGTGCGCGACGTCGAGCCGCTCCCGGTAGCGCGGCAGCGTCCGCGCCCCGGCACACCCGTCTCGATCTTCAGCCATGGCACCACGGCCCTGCCCGACCCGTCCGGTCCGGGCAGGGACATCCGCGGCGATATGCTGCGCCGTGGCGATCTGACCGTCCGCAGCCATGCGCAGTGCGCCGCGCAGACACCCGCCGTGGTCGACGAGGCCTCGATGGTCTGCGCCCGGGACCTGCGCGAGGGCGGCGCTGCCATGTGCTTCGGCGCCAGCGGGAGCCCCCTGGTCGCATGGGGCCGTCGCGGTCCTGAGCTGGTCGGCGTCTTCAGCTTCGCCGGGGAGACGGCGGGGCGGGCCTGCGAGCCGGCCGACGCCGCGTTCACCGATGTCCCGGGAGTGCGGGCAGGGATACGGGCGGCATAGCCGGGACTCCGGCCGGGCGGCGGGCCGGCGTACGGACGCTCCGCCTGCCGCGGGCCGCCCCCTACCGCGAACTGCGTAAGAGCAACGGGCATATCACCTCCTGCTTCCCCGGCTCTCCGGACCCGTCGGACCCCTAAAATCTGGTCACAGACTCATCTCTACGGGGGATCGCCATGGGCATTCGTGGCGGCGCGGCAGAGCCGCGGCTGGTGATTACGCATCCTGCTGAACTCCGGAACCACACCCTCGCCCTGGCCGACGGCCAACAGGTCCTCGGCCGGGCGCCCGACTGCGATCTGTACCTGGCGCACCCGCATGTGAGCAGCCGTCACGCCACGCTCACCCGGTCCGGCGCCCAGGTCGTGATCTCCGACCTGTCCTCCACCAACGGCACTTACGTCAACGACAGACGGGTGCGGGCGCCCCAGCCGCTCCGCTGCGGGGACCTGGTCCGCTTCGGTGACGTCTGCGCCCGCTACGACGACCCCTCGCAGTCCGTCACCCAGACCGCGGTGGCGCCCGTCTTCGACATCCGGTCCCAGCAGGCCGGGAACATCAACAATGTGGCCCGGGACCAGCACATCCACGAAGCGCGGCAGAGTTTCCTGAAGGAAGTGGCGGCCACCCGCAGCCGGGGGCGGCGTCTGCTGCTCCTCGGTTTCCTGCTCAGCGTCGGCGGCTTCGGGCTCTTCGCCTGGGGAATCCTCCGCTTCATGGGCGATGTCGGCAAGGGATTCGAGACTTCCGGTGACCCCTGGAATTCCGCTTCCTTCCCCTCCTTCGACGACCTCGGTGATGTATGGGGCGACCAGGTCGGCGGAATTCCGCTCTTTCTCTTCGGCTGGGTGGCGGCGGCCATCGGCAGCATCCTGATGATCATTGGGTTCGTGCTGCACATCGTCGCCGCCGCCCGCCGCCGCGCCATCGAGCGCACGACCTATCTCGTCTGACCACGGGGGCACGCCATGACCTTCAACATCGGCAGTCAGCAGGGCAACATCAACAACGTCACCGGCGACCAGACCATCCACGGCGGCCAGCACGGCACCTTCCACGGCGGCGCACAGCTGCCCCTGGACCTGGTAGCCCGGCTGCGCGACGCACTCGACCGTACGGCCCTGCCACCGCAGTTGGCCGCCGGTGTACGCGACGAGGTCAACGGGCTCAACGCCGACCTCACCGCCCTGGCCCCCGACCGCTCGCGCGCCGCCGACCGCCTCGTCCGCATCACCCGCGCCCTGACCGCCGCCGGTGCGCTGACGGCCGCGGCGGGCCCGCTCGCCGAGGCCATCACCGCACTCGCCCAATGGCTGGGTCCCTTCGGCGAGTCGGTGCTCCGGGCGATCGCCCCGTAGCGCGTCATCACCCGGCCCGCCCCGCCCGCCCGGCGCGCTGCGGGGCTACGGCGCGTCCTCCCCCACGCCACGGACGAACACGTCGTTCGCACCGTTGGTGTCCCCCGGCACCGCATCCGCACACGCGCTGCCGAAGACCACGTCGCGGCCGTGCCAGGTCAGTGCCCCCGGCCCGGCCTGGTTCATCCAGCCCTGGGCGACCGTGCGCTGCTCGCCGGGGCGCAGGTCGTGCAGGTCGTGCAGGTCGTGCAGGTCGTGCAGGGTGAGTTTGCCGTCCCGCTCCCCACAGGCGCCGTCCGTCGCCGCTGACCGCGCGCGCCTGGACGCCGGGCCCCTCGCGGCCGACCTCCTGGGTACGCCCGCTGCGCAGGTCGTGCGCGTACACCTGCGCGCGGGGCGGGCAGGTCTCGCCTGCCGGGCCCTTCACATCGGAACGGAAGGCCACGGTACGCCCGTTGGCGCTCAGCTCCCCCAGCATGATCCGCCCCTTGTCCATCGGCAGCCCCCCCCCGGGGTTCACGTCGGCCTGCCGTACGGTGCCGGTCCGGCGGTCGCGCACGTACAGGTCCTCCCGCGCGCCGCTCCTGCCGCTGAGCGCATAGGCCACGAACCGGCCGTCGCCGCTCAGCGAGACACCCGTGGTGTCGCGGTAACCACGGCTCTCCGCAAGGTCCTTGGGCGTGATCAGAGTGGTCCGTCCCCGCGCCGTGTCCCGCAGGCAGGCGAGCACGGGGGCGTCCGGGCCGGTGGCCGTGAAGGCCGCCTGGCGGCCGTCGGCGCTCAGGGCTGCCACCGCCACACTCCGGCTGCTTCCGGGGGCGCCGGGCGGCGGGGTCAGGCGCGTCGTCCTGCCGGTGGCGCGGTCGTGCAGGCACGCGGCGGGCGCGTCGCCGGAGGGGTTGGAGGTGTAGGCGATGACGCGGCCGTCGGCGCTGATGGCGGCGTTGCCCGAGGCGCCGTCCGCCCCGCCGCCGCCCGGCGTCGTACTGACTCTGACGACCGTGGACTCGGCCTGTGCCGCAGTCGCCGTCTGCCCCGGCAGCGACAGCGCCGTGCCGCAGACCGCCGCGGCAACGGCCAGGACGGATGTACGCACGCGTCTCGCCATGTCTCCCCCTTGGACACCGGCCCCGCCCCCTGCGAGGCAGCCGCATACCACCGCACCACGGGCATGACGGCGATCGGCAGTTCTCCGTACACCCCTCGCCGCGCGCGAAGCGTCGGCGCACCGCGATCGGCGCACCGTGGCAGCGTGCCGTGGCGGCGTGCCGGTCGCGGCCGCCTCGCACTCGCAGGGGCACCATTCCCGTGTGACTGCGCCGCTCAGGAACAGGAGATCGCCGTGGGCAAGTTGATCTATTCCGCCATCGCCTCGCTCGACGGCTTTGTCGCCGATGCGCACGGCTCGTACGACTGGGCCGTTCCCAACGAGGAAGTGCACTCCTTCATCAATGAGCTGGAGCGGCCGATCGGCACCTACCTCTACGGGCGGCGGATGTACGAGGAGATGGCGGGCTGGGAAACCGCGGATTCCTGGGCCGACCGGCGGGCCGTCATGCTGGACTTCGCGCAGTTGTGGCAGGCGGCGGAGAAGGTCGTGTACTCCACAACGCTGGATTCCGTCTCCACCGCCAGGACGCGCCTCGAGCGGGACTTCGACCCGGCGGCCGTGCGCCGGCTCAAAGCGTCCGCCGAACGGGATCTCGCCGTGAGCGGCCCCGGCCTCGCCGCCACGGCGTTCGAGGCCGGTCTGGTGGACGAGTGCCATCTCTTCCTCACCCCCATCGTGGTGGGAGGCGGAAAACGGCTCTTTCCCAACGACGTCCTGCTCCGGCTCGAGCTGCTGGACGAGCGCCGCTTCGGCGGCGGAACGGTCTTCCTCAGATACCGCGCCAGGCCGTGACGGGCCGGTCGGTGTCAGCCGGTCAGGCCGCCTGGAGCTCGCTGACGCGGCCGTGGTGCAGCGCCAGGTGGCTGCCGGTGAAGCGGGTGCGCATCCGGCGGTCGTGGGTGACGACCACCAAGGCGCCCTGGTAGCTGTCCAGCGCTTGCTCCAGTTCTTCGATGAGGGCGGGGGCCAGATGGTTGGTGGGCTCGTCCAGCAGGAGCAGGTCCACCGGGTCGCTGACCAGGCGGGCCAGTTCGATGCGGCGGCGCTGCCCGTAGGAGAGTTCCCCTACCCGCAGGCGCAGGTCAACGCGGGTGAACAGGCCGAGAGAGAGCAGGGTTTCGCGGTGTTCGTCCGGGTCGCCGGGGCGGCCGTGGGCGAAGGCCTGGATCAGGGTCAGACCGGGGGGCCAGGGGGTTTCCTCCTGTCGCAGGTGGCCTACGCGGGCCGGGGTGCGTACCGAGCCGGTGTCCGGCCGCAGTTCGCCCGCCAGCAGCCGCATCAGGGTGCTCTTGCCCGCGCCGTTGGGGCCGGTCACCAGCAGCCGCTCGGCGGGCCGGATGCGCAGGTGCGGCAGGTGGAGCCGGCCCGCTATGCGTACGTCGGCGAGTTCGGCCACCGCCGGCGGCTCACCCTCCTTGCCGCCGTCCTGACACGTGGTGCCGATGCGGGCGGTGAAGACGAGCGGCTGGGGCGGTGGGGCGACGGGGTCGCCGGTCAGCCGGGCGAGGCGTTCCTTGGCGTTGCGGATGCGGCCCATCGCGCCGTGGCCGCGGACGCGGGCCCGGAAGTTGCCGTGGCCGAAGACGGCGAAGGACAGTTTCTGCGGGATGGCGTTCAGCCGCGCCGCGTTGGACTCCACCAGCCGCCGGCTGCGGGCCAGTTCGGCGCACCACCGCTCGTACTCCTCCAGGTGGCGACGGCGCTCGGCGGCCTTGGCGGCGAGGTAGCCGTCGTAGCCGTTGCCGTAGCGGGAAACCTTGCCGGAGCCGACCTCCAGGATCGTGGTGGTGAGGTGTTCCAGGAACACCCGGTCGTGGGTGACCGCGACCACGGTGCCGCGGTGTTCGCGCAGATGTGCCTCCAGCCAGGCGACGGCCTGGTCGTCCAGGTCGTTGGTGGGTTCGTCCAGCAACAGCAGCTCCGGCCGGGAGGCCAGGGTGGCGGCCAGGGCCAGACGGGACCGCTCGCCGCCGGACAGGGTGCCGAGCCGTCTGGCGCGTGGCAGGCCCGGCAGGCCCAGGCCGTGCAGCGCGATGTCCACCCGGGCGTCCGCCGTGTAGCCGCCGCGGGCCTCGTACTGCTCGACCAGCCGGGCGTACGAGGCGAGCGCGGCGTCCAGTTCCGGCCCCGCGGCGGCCGCCAGATGGGCCTCGGCCCGGCGCATGCGCGCTTCGAGGTCGCGCAGAGCGGCCAGGGCCAGGTCGACGGCGTCCTGGACGGTGGCGTCCGGCGGCAGCTCCAGCGCCTGGGCCAGGCAGCCCGTGCCGCCGGGTGCGCTGACGGTCAACTCGCCGTTGTCGGGCCGCTCTTGTCCGGCGATCAGCTTGAGGAGGGTGGTCTTCCCCGAGCCGTTGTCGCCGATGACACCGACCTTCTCGCCCGGCTTGACGGTGCAGGAGATCCGGTCGAGCACGACGTGCTCGTCGTAGCGCTTGGTGACGTTGTGGAGGGTCAGTTGGGCGGTGGCCATAGAGGTGTCCCCCTGTTCCCGGCCGGGCGGGCCGGAGCGGTTCATGCGGATCATCGAGACGGGGCGAGGACGCATCCGCATGCCGGGACCGCCGCTGGGGCAGCGGCGGTGGAGCTGTCGGCGTACGGATGGTCGCGACGGCGGAGCGAAGCTCTACGCGGTCGCGCGGTCGGCCATCACAGGGAACCCATGCCGAGTACTGTACGGGCCGATTCCCCCGTTGGCAAGACGAAACGTCTCGCCTTGCTAGGGGGGGGGTGACCTAGGCTCCCCGCCTCGTCATTTGTGCGCAAGGCGAGCGTCGGGCAGGCCGAGATGCTCGTGGAGCGCGGACCGCCCGGCGGCCGTGACGATCACGGCGCGCGTCGTGCCGATGGGGGCGATCCAGCCCGCGTCGAACGCGTGGCGGCACAGCGCGGCACCGATGGCGCCCGCCAGGTGCGGGCGGCGTTCGGTCCAGTCCAGGCACGACCGTACCAAGGGGCGGCGGGTGCCCTGGTCGGCGGCGATGCCGAGGTCCCCGAGCCAGGCCGCCCCGTCGTCGGTGATCCTGAGCCCCTGCCGCCAGTCCAGCAGCCCGCGCTCGGTCATCGCGTCGGTGATCGCCACGCCGACCGTTCCGGCGAGGTGGTCGTAGCACGTACGGGCGTGCGCGAGGGCCTGGCGGCGGCCGGACGCCGACAGGGAGCGCGGCGGCGAGGGGCGGTCGGGCGCCAACGCGGCCAGGTGCTCGATCAGTTCGGCGACCTGGGGGCCGGCCAGGCGTACGTAGCGGTGCCGCCCCTGCCGTTCCTCGGCGAGGAGGTTGCCGCGGACCAGCGCGTTCAGGTGCTCGGTCGCGGTCGAGGCCGCCACCCCCGCATGGCGCGCCAGTTCGTTCGCCGTCCAGGCCCGGCCGTCGAGCAGCGCCCAGCAGAAGCTCGCACGCGTGCCGTCGGCCAGGAGCCTGGCCACGGCCGCCAGATCGGGGCCCGCCTCGTGGCCGCGCCGGAAGTCCATGGGCTCGATTATTGCCCGCGACGCTTCGGCTCTCGCCGAAGCGTTCGGTTCCTATGCTCCGGATCATGACTTTGGGAGAGATGCTCGCCGTCTTCGGAGCGGGCGTGGGGGCCGGTGCCATCAACACGGTCGTCGGCTCGGGGACGTTGATCACCTTTCCGGTTCTGCTGGCGACCGGCCTGCCGCCGGTCACCGCCACCGTCTCCAACGCGCTCGGACTGATCCCCGGCTCGATCAGCGGGGCCATCGGCTACCGCAAGGAACTGTCCGGCCAGGGCCGGCGCATCCTGAAGCTGACCGCCGGCGCCCTGCTCGGCGGCCTCACGGGCGCCACGCTCCTGCTGGCGCTGCCCGCCTCGGCCTTCGAGCGGATCGTGCCGGCGCTGGTGGGCCTCGCTCTCTTACTGGTCGTCCTGCAGCCCCGGATCAGCCGGCAGCTGCGCAAACGGCGCGAGCTGACCGGCACGGCCGTCCGCACCGACGGCGGCCCGCTGCTGCTCACCGGTCTGACGCTGGCCAGCGTCTACGGCGGCTACTTCGCCGCCGCCCAGGGGATCATCTATATGTCCCTGATGGGCATGGCCCTCGACGACAATATGCAGCGCCTCAACGCCATCAAGAACGTTCTGGTCGCCGTGGTCAACGCCGTCGCGGCCGTCTTCTTCCTGGCCGTCGCGGACGTCGACTGGACGGCCGTCGTCCTGCTCGCGGCCGGCTCCGCCATCGGCGGCCAGATCGGGGCCACGGCCGGCCGCCGGCTCAGCCCCGCGGTCCTGCGCACCTTCATCGTGACGGTCGGCACCGTGGCCATCGCCCAGTTGCTGCTGCGCTGAGAGCCCCTCCGCACCGTCGCGCCCGGCCCTGCGGCCGCGCCCCTCTCCCCCTGCCTCCAGAACCGGAACTATGGGTTCATATAGGCTGCACGTTCGTGTCTTTGTGGTGTGCACTTGCATGTATTCAGGAGAGTTCTCTGTGACCGTTGCGATCGCTCCGTCCGAAGCGGCCGTCCCTTCCGCCGATGACCAGGCCCCGGTGGCGCAGGAATCGGTGACGCAGGCCCCGGTGGCGCAGGAATCGGTGGCCCAGGACCCGGTGGCGCGGGAATCGGTGGCCCAGGACCCGGTGGCGCGGGACGCGCGTGAGTTCGGGGCCTATGCGCGGACCGGCGGCTGGGCATTCGCCTTGAAGGTGGCGCGCAGCGTCCGGCCCGGCGGGCAGCCCGCCGGTGAGACGCCGAAGGTGTCCGCCAAGGAGTTCAGCATGCTGGCCGGCTGCTCGCCCGAGCGCGTCATGCGCTATTACAAGGCGTGGGACAAGGCCGCCGACGACGGGCTCGTACCGCATTTCGAGGTGCTGGTCCCGGGTGAGGACATCGAGCTGCCGGACGCGGACGTGTGGCTCTCGTACTACGTCTCCCGCAACAGCGCGACCTCGGTACGGGGCAACGCCATCTCGGCCGCGGCCGAGGCGGAGGGCATCCGCCCGACCAAGGCCCTGGAGGTGGCCGAGAACCCCACCGCGCTGCGGGCCGCGATCCTCGCCGACCCCGGCACCGCGCAGGCCGCGCGGCAGGCGCTGCTGGACCGGCTCAAGGACGACCCGGCGCTGCAGACCGAAATGGCCCGCGACATCGCCCGTACCGACGAGCTGAAGAAGGCGGTGGCCACCGAGACCAGGGCGGCCGACCGCATCGGCTATGTGCGCCAGATCGTGGAGAACGGCCAGATCAAGACGCCCGCCGGGCAGAAGGTCGACGCCCCCGCGGAGCTGCGCGCCGAGGCCGAGCGGCATCTGTCCCTCATCGACGAGCTGGACGACGCCGAAGAGGCGGGCGAGTGGGCCACCGAGGCGTACGACACGGTCAAGGAGCTGGTCGTCCAGGCCGTCGAGGCGGACCCGGAGCTGCACATCCAGGAGCGGCGCACCCGCTTCTACAACAGCCTGCACAAGGCGACGAAGGTGTTCGAGGAGCTGACCCTCGACGACGCCGACGACATCTACGAGGACGACATGGTGCAGCAGCTGGAGGCGCTCCAGCAGGCCATCGGCAGCTGCATCAGCGCGCTGCGCAAGGCGTCCGCCGGACAGTAGCCGGTCCACCGCACGGCAGTTGAACGGCCGTGGTCCAGGGGTGATTTCACACCTCGGGGCCACGGCCTTTCCTTTTCTCGGACCGTCGGGAACGGCGGGTTGCCCCTTCCCGCCTTCTCGCCGTCTTCTCGCCGTCTTCTCGCCGTCTTCTCCCCGCCTTCTCCCCGCCTTCTTCCCGTCTTCCTACGCAATTCATGGCGCTCTTTGCCGGGCGGGAGTAACGCTTCGTGATTTCCGGTGCACGCACCGCTCGCAATGCGGGGCCCACGTCGAGCGACAGCTTATCGAGCCCGTCACCGCCGCCGGGATCCGGGTCCTGTTCACGGATTCTGTGACCGGGGCAAAACAACCGCCCATTGACATGCTTTGAGGTCTTAAACAATCATCTGGATGTCGAACGGGTGATCGGCGCGATGGTCGGAGTGAACGCTGTGTACAGGGCCTTCGCATGCCCGGATGTTGCGAGGAAGTGGGTAGGTACCATGGCCACTTGAGGCGGTGGACAGTCCAACACCAGCCAATGGTGCGACTGCCGCTTTCTGCTTGCCCCGCCTCGACAAGCCGCTGTGCGCCTGCACCCGTTGCCCTTGGTCCGTGAAGTCCCGGGCCCCGCACCGTGCCGCGCCACCTGACCTCACATCGCGCGAGCCGAAACGCACTTGAAGCATTCCGGGACCGGCTTCCGGCACGCCCAGTCCTGCTGAATACCCCCATTCACCCCCCACGAACAAACCTCCCGCAGAGGAGAAGGGCGAGCCTTGTCGGCGAATCGAACCTCCCGCGATGTGTCCTCCGAGCAGTTCAACGCGACGCGGCAGCGAACCGCCGTCGAACCGCTGGTGGACCGCACCGCTCCGCTGGCCCTGTCCTCTTCGCAGCAGCGGTTGTGGTTTCTGGCACAGATGCAGGGCGCGAGTGAGGCGTACCACATGCCGCTCGCCGTACGGCTGCGCGGCAGACTCGACCGCGAGGCGCTGACCCGGGCGCTGGACGCGCTGGTGGCCCGGCACGAAGTTCTGCGCACACGCCTGGTCTCCATTGCGGGCGAGGCCTTTCAGCAGGTCGGCCCGGCCGATACGGGATTCCCCCTCCAGGTCCACGACTTCACCGGCCTGGCCGACGCCGAGGCACGGCTGGCCGCCGTACAGCGGGAAGAGGCCACCGCGCCGTTCGACCTCACGCGGGGCTGCCCGGTCCGCGGCCGCCTGGTCGTCCTGGGCGCCGAGCAGCACGTCCTGCTGCTGACGCCGCACCACATCGCCTTCGACGGGTGGTCGATGGGCGTGCTGACGCGGGAGCTCGGCGTGCTCTACGACGCCTTCCGGCGCGGCGGCGCCGACCCGCTGCCGCCGCTGCCGGTGCAGTACGCCGACTACGCCGCCTGGCAGCGGCGGTGGATGGAGCAGGGCGGGCCCGCCGAGCAGGTCGCCTACTGGAAGAGCGTCCTGGCGGGCGCCCCGGAACTGCTCGAACTGCCCACGGACCGGCCGCGCCCCGCCGAGCAGGACTTCAGCGGCGGGCGGCTGCCGCTGGTCCTCGACGAGGAACTGACCGCCGCGCTGAAGGACTTGGGCCAACAGCACCGGGCCAGCCTGTTCATGACCGTGCTGGCCGCCTGGGCGCTGGTGCTGTCGCGGATGGCGGGCCAGGACGACGTGGTGATCGGCACGCCGGCCGCCAACCGCCGCCGCCCCGAGCTGGAAGGCGCCATCGGCTGCTTCGTCAACACGCTGGCCCTGCGCATCGACCTGGCCGGCGCGCCGACGGTCTCCGAGCTGCTCCAGCAGGTCCGCCGGGTGACCCTGGAGGCCCTGGAGCACCAGGACCTGCCGTTCGAGCAGGTGGTGGAGCTGGCCAACCCGGCCCGCAGCATGGCGCACACGCCGCTGTTCCAGGCGACGGTCGCCTGGCACAACGGCGACGAGGGCGAGCTGGAGCTGCCGGGCCTCCAGGCGGAGCTGCTCGACTCCTCCTACCCCCTCGCCACGTTCGACCTGGCGCTGTCCCTGGCGGAGGTCGACGGCCGCGTCGTCGGCACCCTGGAGTACGCCACCGCCCTGTTCGACGCCGGGACCGCCGAGCGCTGCGGCCGCTATCTGCGGCGGGTGCTGGAGCAGATGGCACAGCAGCCCGGCCGGGGGACGGCCGCCCTCTCGCTGCTGGACGAGCAGGAGCGCCGCCAGTTGCTGGTGGACTGGAACGACACCGCCCGCGCCACCGGTGCGGCCGGCCTGATGGAGCGCTTCGAGGCCCAAGTGCGCGAGCGCCCCGGCCAGTTGGCGCTGGTCTGTGACGAGGCGAAGCTGGACTACGCCACGCTGGAGCAGCGCGCCAACCGGCTGGCCCACGCCCTGATCGCCCGCGGGGTACGCCCCGGCCAGGTGGTCGGGCTCCACACCACCAGCTCGGCCGAGCTGGTGGTGGGCATCCTGGGCGTCCTGAAGACTGGCGCCGCCTACATGCCGCTGGACCCCGCACTGCCCCAGGAGCGGCTGTCGGGCATGGTGGCGGACGCCGCGGCGGCGCTCGTCCTGAGCAATGCCGACGCGCCGCCCGCCGGCTGGCTCTCGCTGAGCGCCGTCGAGGCCGAGGCGGGGCGCGAGGACGCGCCCGGAATCGTGCCGCGCCCGGCCGACCTGGCATACGTGATCTACACCTCGGGCTCGACCGGCCGCCCCAAGGGCGTCGGCGCGATGCACGGCAACATCCTGAACCTGCTGGACAACTGGCTCGCCGAGTTCGAGGCGACCCCGGGTGAGGCCTCCGCGCTGTGGCCGAGTTTCGCCTTCGACGCCTCGGTGCAGGAGATCCTGCTGCCGCTGATCGTCGGCGGCGTACTGCACCTGGTCCCCGACGATCTGCGCAGCGACCCCGCGGCGCTGACGGGCTGGCTCCGTACGCACGGCATCGTGCAGATCCTGCTGCCGCCCGCGTTCGTCAAGTGGTTCGACGAGGCGCCCGCCGAGCGCCTGGAGGGCCTGGCGCTGCGCCATCTGCTGACGGGGCTGGAGCCGCTGCCCGAGGACACCCTGCACCGCCTGGAGCAGCAGCTGCCGGGCCTGCGCATCCTCAACGGCTACGGGCCCACCGAGACCACGCTGTACTGCACCACCTATCTCGGCCCGCGGCCGCTGGCGCGCCAGTGCCCGATCGGCAGGCCGCTGGCCAACACCCGTGTCTATCTGCTCGACGAGCGCCTGGAGCCGGTGCCGGTCGGCGTCGCGGGCGAGATGTACGTCGCCGGAGCGGGGCTGGCCCGCGGCTATCTGGGCCGCCCCGACCTGACCGCCGAGCGCTTCGTGCCCGACCCCTTCGTCAGCGGCGAGCGGATGTACCGTACGGGCGATCTGGCCCGCTGGTCGGCGGAGGGCCAGCTGGTGTACGCCGGGCGGCGCGACCACCAGGTCAAGGTGCGCGGCTTCCGTATCGAGCTGGGCGAGATCGAGGCGGCGCTGCTGGCCCAGCCGGGCGTGCAGGAGGCGGCGGTGCTGGCCGACCGCGACGGTGCCGGTGAACCGCGGCTGGTGGCCTGCGTCGCCCGCGGCGAGGAGGCCCCGCTGCCGGCGGGCCAGTGGCGCACCGCGCTGTCCGAGCGGCTGCCGGAGTACATGATTCCGTCGCTCTACGTCGAGGTGCCGCAGCTGCCGCAGACCGCCAACGGCAAGCTCGACCGCGCGGCGCTGCTGGAGCGCGCGCGTACCGGCGGCCCCGCGCAGGTCAACCAGGCCAGCCCGCGCGACCAGATCGAGCTGAGGCTCTATCAGATATGGCAACGGCTGCTGCTGCAGCCCGAGATAGGCATCGGCGACAGCTTCTTCGACATCGGCGGCACCTCCATCTCCGCCATCAAGATGGCGCACGCCATCCGCGAGGAGTTCGGCGAGGAACTGCCGATCCGCGACATCATGCTGCACCCCACCATCGAAGCGCTGGGCGGGCGGCTGCGGCGCGGCGCCTCGGGCAAGCCCGAGAGCAATCTGATCGAGTTCCGCAAGGGCGAAGGGCGCCGGCGGGTGGTGTGCGTCCACCCCGCGGGCGGCACCGCCTTCTGCTACCTCTCGCTGGCCAAGGCACTGCCCGAGGACTGCGGCGTCTACGGCATCCAGTCGCCCGGCGTGAACCCGGGCGAGGAGTTCCTGCCCACGGTCGAGGCGATGGCCGAGGCGTATCTGAAGCTGATCGAGCCGCTGCTGGACGGGCCGCTGGTGCTCAGCGGGCTCTCCTACGGCGGCCTGGTCGCCCACGAGATGGGCCGTCTGCTGGCGCAGCGGGGCCACACCGGGCTGAGCGTGGTCCTGCTGGACGCCCTGGGCACGGACGACGAGGCCGCACGCACCCAGGTCGAACCGGCCGATATGGCCGAATTCCGGGAGAAGCTGGTCAAGTTCAACGGCATGTACCCGGGCATCGACGACCGGCAGATCGATCAGTACTTCCACATCTACAACCACAACCGGCTCAGCACGCGGGACTACCTCGCGCCGCCTTCCCGGGCCCGCACCGTCCTGATGCAGGCCGTCGGGGACGGCACGGACACCGACGGCCTGCGCGAGGTGCGCGCCTTCTGGCAGCGCCGCGCCGAGGACGGCTTCGAGGTCGAGCCGGTCAACTGCGACCACTGGGAAATGCTGGAGTCCGCCGAAGTGCTGCGCATCGCCACCCGTATCGAGTCCGAGCTGGCCCTCATGGCGACACCCCATGCGCCACCCGCCGCCGGGCAGCCAGGCGAGTCGGCAGCGGCACAGCAGGAGGCGTGATGTTCACCGGATCGAAGCTGCCCGCAGGGGCCCAGGACACCGGCCTGGCGCAGGCCGTACTCGACCAGGCGCGGCGCACGCCGGACGCCGTCGCGCTCGTCGACGGCGAGCGGCGCATGGACTACGCCGCGCTGGACGCCGCCAGTGCCGCCGTCGCCGGCGCGCTGCACCGCCAGGGCGTACGGCCCGGCCAGGCGGTCGCGGTAGCGCTGCCGCGCTCCTGGCAACTGGTGTGCGCCATGCTCGGCATCCTGCGGCTGGGCGCGACAGTGGTGCCGCTGGACGCCCAGAGCCCGCCCGAGCGGCGCCGGCACATCCTGACGGACTCGGCCAGCGCGGCGGTCGTCCACGGCGATGCCGCACCCGCCGAACTCCCGGACGGCATCACGCCGTTGGCCGTGTCCGCGCTGCTGGCCTCTCAGGGCGACCCGCTGCCGCCGCAGGCCGCCGCCGCGGTCTCCTTCGTCTTCTACACCTCCGGCACCACCGGCCGCCCCAAGGGCGTCGAGGTACGCGACGCCGGCATCCTGCGGCTGGCGCGGCCGGGCTACATCGAGCTGGGCGAGGCGGCGCGCTACGCCTGCCTGGCCAACCCGGCTTTCGACGCGGTGAGCTTCGAGGTGTGGGTGCCGCTGCTGACCGGCGGCTGCTGTGTGATCCTGGGCGACGCGGACGTACAGACGCCCGAGCTGCTGGCGGCGGCGCTGCGGCGGGAGCGCGTGGACACCGTGTTCATCACGGTCGCGCTGTTCAACGCGGTGGTCGACAAGGTGCCGGACTGCTTCGCCGAGGCCGGCCAGGTGCTGGTGGGCGGCGAGCAGCTCAACGCCCCGCTGATCCGCAAGTGGTACCGCGACAACGCCGGCGCCACGACCCGCCTGCACAATGTGTACGGGCCCACCGAGGCCACCACCTTCGCGCTGATCCACCCCATCGCGCGCGACTTCGACGGCGATGTGGTGCCGATCGGCCGCGAGCTGCCGGGCACCGAGGCGCTGCTGGTGGCCGAGGGCGCACGGACCGCCGCGGTGGGCGAGGTCGCCGAACTCCACCTGGCGGGCGAGGCGTTGGCGGCCGGCTACCGCAACCTCCCCGAGGAGACCGAGCGCCGCTTCGTCACGCTGCCCTGGCACGACGGCGGCGAGCGCCGCTACTACCGCACCGGTGACCTGGTGCGCCAGGACGCCGAGGGGCGCATCGTGTACGTCGGGCGCGCCGACCGCCAGGTCAAGGTCCGCGGCTTCCGTATCGAGCCCGGCGAGCTGGAGCGGCAGATCCTGACCCACCCCGCGGTGCGCCGGGCCTACGTGTGCACCCGCCGCGACGCGGCACACGGCGTCAATGAGCTGCTGGCCTATGTGGTGCTCGGCGCCGAGCTGTCCTTCGAGGACTTCGACGGCCATCTGTCGGCCACCCTGCCGCCGTACATGCGCCCGCACCGCGCCTACCGGGTCGCGGAGCTGCCGCTGACCGCCAACGGCAAGGTCGACCAGGCCGCGCTGCTGGCGCGCGAGGACCGGCCCTGGCGGCCCGAGGACGTCGCGGGCCCGGCCACCACCGCACTGCAGCGCGAGCTGCTCGGCCTGGCCGGGCGCATCCTGGACGTGCCGGACCTGCGGCTGGGCGACCGCTGGATAGCCAACGGCGGCGACTCGCTCAAGGCCCTGCGGCTGCGCTTCGAGATCCGCCGCCGCTGGGGCCGCGAGGTGCCTCAACAGCTCGTGCTGCAAGGGGACTTCGGGCAGCTGGCCGAGGCGGTCGAGGCGACTCCCGCCGCCGAGGAGCCGCCCTACCCGATGCCCGCCGCCCCCGCCGGGGCGCGCTCGGCGCCGGCCACCTCCGAGCAGCAGCGGCTGTGGCTGCTGCAGCAGCGCACCCCGCACTCCTGCGCCTACAACGTCGGGCAGGCCTTCCGCCTGGAGGGCACGGTCGACGCCGACGCGCTGCGCGAGGCGCTGCGGCACCTGGTGGTACGCCACCCGGCGCTGCGCACGTCCTTCCGGGCCGCTCCCGAGGGCCTGCTCCAGGTCGTGGGCGAGCCGTACGACCCGTGGACGATGGCCGCGCCGGGACATGACGGGGCCAACTGGCGCACCGCGGCCCGTGAACTCTTCGCCAGGCCCTTCGACCTGTCGCAGCCGAGGCTGTTCCAGGCGTCGTGGCTGGCGCGGGACGACGGCGGCGTACTGCTGCTGCACCTGCACCACATCGCGGTCGACGGCTGGTCCCTCAACGTGCTCTTCGCCGAGCTGTCGGCCGCCTACGCGGCCGTGCTGCGCGGAAAGACCCTGCCGGCCACCAACGCCCCGGCGCCGACCCCGCTGGACTTCGCCGACTGGCAGGCCGACTGGTTCACCCGTCCCGCCTACCTCGACCAGCGCGCCGACCTCCAGGCGTACTACGGCGAGTTGGCGCAGACGTCGGAGCCGCTGGAGCCGGTCGATCCCGCGACCCGCCCCGAGGGGCGGCTGCTGCACACCTCCCTGGACCCGGCCCTGCGGGCCACCCTCGACCGCCTGGGCGCCGAACTGGGCCTGACCCGCTTCCAGTTGCTGCTGGGCGTGTTCGCCTGGAGCCTGTACGGCGTGACCGGCCGCGCCCGGCCGCGCATCGCGGGTCCGGTGGCCAACCGCCCGGTGCAGGACTTCGAATCCAGCGTCGGCATGTTCGCCAACACGGTGCTGCTGCCCCTGGACCTGACGCCGCGTGAGGAGCTGCGCGCGCAGCTGCTGCGGCTGGCCGCGGGGGTGCGTACGGTGCTGGACCGGCAGGACGTGGCGCTGGCCGACGTACTGGCCGATCAGGAACACCGCACCGACAGCCCGCCGTTCGACATCCTGTTCGTCCTGGAGAACACCGACTTCTCGCAGCTGGCGCTGCCGGGCAGCGCATCGCGCCCGCTGTGGCCGGTGCCCGCCGAGGCCAAGTGCCCGCTGACGCTGTCGGTCATCGAGCACGCGGACGGCTTCGACTGCCTGTGGGAGTACGGGCACGACAGCTTCACCGAGGCCGAAGTGCGGGCGATGACCGTCCTGTTCCGGCAGGGCCTGGACCGCCTGGCCGAGGGCGGCACGGCCACCCTGGCCGAGCTGGTGGCCCCGTACCGCAGCGGCCTGGCCGACCCGGGCCGCGGCGTGCCGATGCCGCTCGACTTCACCACGGTCGCCGAGGGCTTCGCCCGTCAGGTCCGCTCGGTCCCCGGCGCGACGGCACTGGTGTCCGGCGAGCGCAGCCTGACCTATGCCGAACTGGACGCGCACGCCGCCGCGTTGGCCGCAGAGCTGGCCGAGCGCTACCCGCTGGTGCCGGGCGAGGAGGGTCCGCGCCGCGTCGCGCTCCACCTGGACCCCTCCGTCGAGCACGTGGTCGCGCTGCTGGCGCTGGCCCGCCTCAACCTGACGATCGTGCCGCTGGACCCGGCCTACCCGCCGGCCCTGCTGCGGCAGATCCTGGACCAGGCCCGGCCGCTGTGCGTCCTCGTGCCGCCGCACGGCGCGGCCGCGGTCGACGAGATCGCGCCGGACGGCCTGCCGCGCCACCCGGTCGCACTGTCCGCGGCGCCCGCGCCCGAACTGCCGCCGCACGACGGGGCGCAGCACGACGGATCGACGCACGACGGAGCGACGCACGACGGAGCGCAGCCGCTCTACATCCTGTTCACCTCCGGCTCCACGGGTACGCCCAAGGGCGTCCAGGTGCCCGACCGCACCCTGTGCAACCTGCTCCAGTGGCAGTCCGAGCACGGCGGCCTGGCGGGCGGCGCCGTCACCCAGCAGTTCTCCGCGCTCTCCTTCGACGTGTCCTTCCAGGAGATCTTCGGCACGCTCTGCGGCGGCGGCACCCTGCACCTGGTCCGGCCCGGCTGGCGGCAGGACGCGCCCGCGCTGCTGGCGCACCTCCAGGCGGGCGGCATCGAGCGCGTCTTCATGCCGTACGTGGCCCTGCAGCTGCTCGCCGAGCACGCCGTGCACCTGGGCATCTACCCCTCGCAGCTGCGGGAGGTCGTCACCGCGGGCGAGCAGCTGGTGTGCACCGACGCCATCCGCCGCTGGTTCGCCGGGCTGCCGGGCGCGCGCCTGTTCAACCACTACGGGCCCACCGAGACCCATGTGGCCAGCGCGCTGTGCCTTCAGGGCGATCCGGCGAGCTGGCCGGCCCGCCCGGCCATCGGCCACCCGGTGGCCAACGCCTGGCTGCGGGTGGTCGACGAGGACGACCGGCCCGTCCCCCCGGGCTGCCCCGGCGATCTGCTGATCGGCGGGCCGATGGCCGCGCCCTGCTACCTGGGCGACACCGGCCTCAACGAGGAACGCTTCGTCGAACTGCCCGGCCAGGGCACCTTCTACCGCACCGGCGACCGGGCCCGCTTCGACCGCCGGGGCCTGCTGCACTACCTGGGCCGCGAGGACGAACAGGTCAAGCTGAGCGGCTACCGGCTGGAGCTGGGCCAGGTCGAGGCGGCGCTGCTGGCGCACCCCGAGGTCGTCAACGCCGTGGTGGCACGCGACGGCGATCATCTGGTGGCCTGCCTCCAGTGCCGCGACCGCACCCCGGCGCACGAGGACCTGGCGGGCCATCTGGCGCCGCTGCTGCCCTCGTACGTGCGCGTCGACCGCTTCCGGCGGCTGGAGGTGCTGCCCCGTACCCCCAGCGGCAAGCTGGACCGCCGGGCGGCGCTGGCCGCACCCGGTGAGGAGGTGCGCCCGCGCGGCGGCGCGGCACCGGCCCTGTCGGCGCGCGAGGCACAGCTGACCGAGCTGTTCGAGGCGGTGATCGGCAAGCCCGTCGGCCCCGATCAGCGCTTCTTCGACGCCGGCGCCTCCAGCCTCGGCCTGATGCGCTTCCATCTGCGCATCACCGCCGAGCTGGGGCTGACGCTGACCATCCCCGATCTGTTCGAGCACGTCACCGTCCGGCGCCTGGCGCGCTTCCTGGACGGGCAGGCGTCCGCGGAGACCGGCGTACGGGCTTCGGCGGACGAGCAGCAGACGCCGACCAGGGCCGTTCCCGACGCCATTGGAGCCGACGAGCCCATCGCCGTCGTCGGTATGGCGGTGCGGCTGCCCGGCGCCGAGGACCTGGCCGCCTTCTGGTCCATGGTGGAGGCCGGCGACCGCGGCATCGAGCACTTCGACGCCCCCGACGGCCTGGTCGGCGCCCGCAGCCAGATGGCGGGGCTGCTCGACTTCGACCCCGAGCACTTCGGCATCAGCAGGCGCGACGCACAGCTGATGGACCCCCAGCAGCGCCATCTGCTGATGAGCTGCGTCCAGGCGCTGGCGCACGCCGGGATCTCCGACACCGGCGCGGGGCGCAGTGCGACGGCGGACGCCGCCGGGCAGCGCGTGGGGCTGGTCGCCAGCTGCGGCGAGAACACCTACTTCCAGTCCATGCTGCGCGAGGGCGATCCGGCGCAGCTGCCGGACACCTTCCAGATGGCCCTGCACCACGACAAGGACTTCCTCGCCACCAAGGCGGCCTACCATCTGGGCCTGTCGGGACCGGCGTTCACCGTGCAGGCGGCCTGCGCCAGTTCGCTGGTGGCGGTGCATGTCGCGGCGGGTCTGCTGCGGCAGGGCGACGCCGAGGTGATGCTGGCCGGCGGCGTACTGGTCGACACCCTGCTCAGCGGCGGCTACCGCTACCGGCCGCAGCACATCTTCTCCAAGGACGGGCACTGCCGTCCGTTCAGCGACGACGCCAGCGGCACCATCGGCGCCAGCGGCGTCGGTGTGGTGGTGCTCAAGCCACTGCGGCTGGCGCGGCGCGCCGGCGACACCGTGTACGCGGTGGTCACCGGCTCGGCGCTGAACAACGACGGGGCGGGCAAGCTCAGTTACAGCGCGCCCTCGCTGGCCGGACAGCGCGAGGTCATCCGCAGCGCACTGCGCCGCAGCGGCCGCAGCGGCGCCGACCTGGGCTACGTCGAGGCGCACGGCACCGGCACCCAGCTCGGCGACCCGGTCGAGGTCGGGGCGCTGCGCCAGGCGTTCGACCTGGACGAGTCCGACCACTGCGCGCTGGCGTCGGCCAAGAGCCAGCTCGGCCACCTGGGCGCCGCGGCGGGCGTGGTCGGCCTGGTGCGGGCCGCCTTGGCGGTGCACCACGCCGTGATTCCGCCCAACGTCGACTTCCACCGTCTCAACCCGC
This sequence comes from Streptomyces sp. UF-297, assembly GCF_058245575.1. Lineage (NCBI taxonomy): Bacteria > Bacillati > Actinomycetota > Actinomycetes > Kitasatosporales > Streptomycetaceae > Streptomyces > Streptomyces sp. UF-297. Next base: position 85,894 of record NZ_JBSIBZ010000029.1, read on the forward strand.
AGATCGGCCCCGACCCGGCGCCGTTCTACATCCCGACCAAGGCTCGGCCCTGGCCGGTCGGCCGGAAGCGGGTGGCGGCGGTCAGCAGCTTCGGGATCGGCGGCACCAATGCCCATCTGGTGCTGGAGGCGGGCGAGGAGGAGCGTCACCGGGCGAACCCGGCCGGCGAGGACGCCCCCTTCGCGGCGCCCGCTGCGGCCCCGTACGTCCCCTGCCTGCTGCTGTCCGCCGGCAGCGCGGCGGCGCTGCGTACCGATGCCGCGCGGATCGCCGACTACCTGGAGGCCAGGCCCGAGGCGTACGCGCAGGTGCTGCGGCACCTCCAGGCCGGGCGCCCGGCGCGCCGCCACCGGATGGCGGCGGTCTGCGCGGACGCGGCTGCCGCGGTGGCCTGGCTGCGGACGGCGGCGGATGCCGACGTGGCAGCGGGCGAGGTGACGGCGGGTGAGGAGCTGCGCCCCGCCGACGGCCGCTCGGCCGAGGAGCTGGCCGCCGCCTGGCTGTCCGGGCAGCAGATCCAGTGGCCCGCCGGTCCCGCGCAGGCACCGTGGGACTTCCCGCCGCCGGCCTTCGACCTGTCGACGTACGACTTCGAGCGCGCCCCCGCGGCGGGTGACGAGGCAGCCGCAGACGACCGGACCGGGGGCGGGGCGGCGGGGCCCCCCCCCCCCCCCCCGGAAGGGGCCGGTCCCGGCGGCGGCATCCGCCGGGACCGGAGTCGGTGCGA